>JAPUES010000101.1 GCA_027492445.1 Sporomusaceae bacterium
CCACGGAGTTTTCCTTCTAAGGATAACTCGCTTACAAATAAATACTCTTGGCTATCTTTCCACATAAATTGCCCACTAGCGGCTAAAATACCAATGGCAATCGGTAAATCTAAGCCAGAGCTATCTTTCTTTAAATCCGCAGGGGCTAAATTAATAGTAATACGACGAGAAGGAAATTCAAAACCAGAATTTTTAATGGCGGCCCTTACTCTTTCCCTTGATTCCCGCACTGCAGTATCTGGTAAACCTACAATATCTAAAGCTGGTAATCCATTAGCAATATCAATTTCCACAGTGATAAGAGTGCCATTTAACCCTAAGGTTGTTGCACCAAATGTTTGGGCAAACATCATACTACCTCCATAAGTCACTCCCCTTGCCAGCGGGGAAATAAAGTATGCTCGACACCAATGGTATCGCAAATCTTGCCTACCATCATATCAATCACACTTTGTAAATCCTGAGGACGATGATAAAAGCCAGGACAGGCAGGAACAATTCTCACGCCTAATCGAGATAATGTAAGCATGTTTTCTAGGTGTATAGCACTAAATGGAGTTTCCCGGGGGACAAGAATTAGCTTGCGCCCTTCCTTTAACATCACGTCGGCGGCACGCCCTAGTAAATTATCGGCAATGCCATTGGCAATCCCTCCTAAAGTTCTCATAGAACAAGGCACCACGACCATGGCATCTGTTTTAAAGGAACCACTAGCAATGGACGCACCAATATTGTGAACATCATGCAAAAAGTCAACCTTTTTAGCAATGTCTTCTCGCTTTATATTGCATTCATATTCTAATACCTGCCAGCCAGGTTCTGATACGACAGCATGAATTTCGCAACCTGCACTTTTCAGTACCTCAAGGAGGCGAACACTGTAGATAGCACCGCTAGCTCCTGTAATTCCCACAATTATTTTCACGATAACAACACCTACCTTACGCTTGAAATGCATCAATACTATGGTTACATTTTACCACATTTTAATGTAATATCTCTACACTCAAATAGCCTACTGTTCTCTAATAGTAGAAATTATCATGTTTTTCAATATAAAAGGACTCAATATAATATTCCATAAAATAGAAAAAATATCCGCTGCTTCTATTATAATTGACTGCTTAAAGTAACCATATTACTTCTTATGCGTAATAGATAGTATCATCCTTTCGAATGAGGTGCTACAACTTCACGACCATTAAAAGGGAACTAGGTATAGTCCCCTACTTCAACTTTTAAATAGGATGCAGGTCACGTTATTTTTTTCTTACGAACCATTTCAATGATTGTCTCATGGAATAATTTCATAACCCCAAACTTATTAGCAATATCATATAACCCATTCATTAAAACACCATTATCATTAGCGATACTAACTAGACTAGAAAAATAGTTTTTAATAATCATTAAACGCCAATTTTGTATAGTAGATTTTTCACAACCAGCAAGTAATGCATCCGCGGTAGCCAACTCTATATATTCTAAAGATAGATGGCAATGTTCCAATGTTAACTTTCCATTCCCATTATCAAGCCCATCTCGGCATGTTGCTACTACATGATTATGAAAAGCAACCTTAGTATCTAATAGCATTGGTAAAAACAATAACTTATTTAAATTTTTTATATTATTACCAAGATAATTACTAAATGTTTTCCAGCGGAAAATCGTTGTGCCTGGCATACACCAGAGTTTATCATAGTTTAAAAATAGCCATTGTCCATTAAGCTTTGTCCATGAATTTGCTACAAGAGTATCAATTAAACCCAGTCCAGCCTCTTGTAAAACAACATGGTTTGGACGTTCAATAATGGAATAATTGGCAAAAACGATTCCAATATCAGGGTATGTGACCATTTTCTTTATGCTTTCAGTTAGATACCCACTATGTATCAAATATTCACCCGCATTCATTAGCAATACATAGCCGCCTTTTACCCGTTCTTTTACGGCTTCGTATCCAACAGGCGCAGAAAGTTCCACATAGGTAACGACGTTACCATAGGACTTAGTATTTATCCCAAACTTCACATACTCTTCTCCAAGATCATAATCCCTTGCTACAATTATTTCTAGGTTGTCATAGTCCTGTAGCAAGATACTTTCTATCGTTTGGTTCAATACTTTTAAATTTTCATCAAAGGACAACGTTTGATTTATAGCAAAATTAATAATTACGGAGACGATTGGCCGGAAAGAATCTAACCGTTTTCTTGATAGTATGTTTACTTCTGTTGTTATTTTCATCACAGCCTCATGCTACCTCTATTTAATACCAATTACCTATTATTGAAATGCATCAATAATGTGGTTGCATTTCACCATACTTTGTTCTAATAAAAAAAGTTCCATTACATCAAAGCGACAAGCTACATTTGAACGTTTCATTTGCTGGAGATAGCATAGAGCTACCTGTTTAATTTTTTGTTGTTTCTGATAGGTAACAGCTTCTGCTGGCAGACCACAACGGTTACTGCGTCTTGTCTTTACTTCGATAAATACAATTGTATTATTATCTTTTGCAATAATATCAATCTCACCAATTTTAAGGCGGTATTTTTGCTCTAAAATAGTATAACCAACTTGGGAAAGATAGCCAGCGGCATATTGTTCCCCAAGATTCCCCACCATAATATGATTCATATCGAACACCTCAGTATAATATCCCTCAAAACAGGAAAAAAATTCCTTACTTAGATATTATTCTTCGTGTCTTTTTCCTACTCGGTCATCAATGCGATAAATGTAAGCAAGAATTTCTGCAACAGCTTGGTACAGCTCTGGCGGGATTTCTCGATCCAGTTCAATAGCCATTAGCATACTAACAAGGGTTTTATTCTGATAAACAGGTATAGAATGTTGTTTGGCTGATTCTATAATTTTTTCAGCAATATAGCCAGAGCCTTTAGCCACTACTTTCGGCGCGATATTTTTTTCTTGCTCATACCGCAGAGCAATGGCTTGTTGTTTGGGTTTTTCTTTTTCATTATTATTCATGGGTAGTTTTCTTCCATGATTTAACAGGCTCAAAACTGCGTCGATGAGCAGGGCATGGACCATATTGTTGTATTGCCTTTAAATGGTCGGCTGTACCATACCCTTTGTGTTTGGCAAAGCCATACTGAGGAAATTGTTCATCTAATTGCTCCATAAGCCAATCACGTTCCACTTTGGCAATAATAGATGCTGCTCCAATGGAGGCGCTAATAGCATCCCCACCAATTAATGATAGAGACGGCATTGCTAGCTCGGGCAAAGGTACTGCATCAATCAGTACCGCTTGGGGCTGGGGAGAAAGTTCTTCAATAGCCCTATACATTCCGAGAACCGTAGCTTGATAAATATTTATTTTATCAATCGTCTCAATGTCAATTACCACATGCCCTACTGCAATCGCGACTTCTTTTATAGTATGATATAAAGTTTCTCGTTGTTTGGCAGAAAGTTTTTTAGAATCATTAAGTAAGGGTAAATGACAGCCAAGAGGGAGAATCACCGCCCCTACAACAACAGGACCAGCGAGAGGCCCCCTACCTGCTTCATCAATGCCCGCAATATAGGTATGACCACTATTTGTCAGTAGACGTTCTTGTGTATATAAGTTTTGAATACGCTGTTTTTCGAGTAACAGGTTCTGTTGTTTTTGCTCCCACCTTGCTAGCAAACGACTAACGGAAATTCGCGAGTCTTGTTTCAGTGTATTCATAAGCTGAATCGATACATCCTGGTGTGATAACAGTTCTGCGATTTGATTGACGGTCATGTTTTTTATATTCAATAGTAGATACCTCCGACTTATAGTAGATGAAAGATACTACAGTGCTTTTGCTAGGCACTAGCCGAGTTACTTAGCCTTATCTTTGAACCAACTTTTTATTTTGATAGAACCAACGGCACCCGTGGTAGTGTTTACACCATTGATGTTATTATAAAATTGAGCTTGCGCTTGCCAGACACGTAGTCCAGTTGATCCTTCGGTAAATATGGGTCCATTTTTACCACGATCAATAAATTTTAAAACTTCCAGTCCATCTATGCTAATGGTATGCACTACATTATTATTTTTATCAGGCCGAGCATCAATGGTAAGGGTATGATTCTGACCGAGCATTTTGTTGTTTGTAGTACCATTAATTTTTAGCGCATTCAGTTTATTCAAAACATCTGTCATGGAAATTGCCATCAAATCTTGGCTTGAATTATCCGTTGGGTTAACACCCTTTAGCTTTTTAGTAGTATTATCCCAGGTCGGCGAGGAAAGTTTATTTGTTTGGGTTTGATTCATGGATTTTTGAAAAGAATTTGTATTAGGTCCAAAAACTTCGTTGGCCCAAGGGGTAGTCGTACTATTTTTATCTTTAATGACCTTTTTCACTACAATTTGATCCGGAGTAAGTCCGGGATCATATTGGAGTACATAAGCAGACATATTATTCGGGTCTCCAGTGGCAAGATAATAAATTCCATACCCAGAATCGCTAGCATGACCGACATTGGTACTTACAAGATTTACATTGTAATTTAATGTAAATCCTTTGTTGTGATTTGTATCTTTGTGCGCTTCATCATTTGCATAGACAGTATCTTTAAACAATACTTGATAATAATTATCTGCTGGCGCTGCAGCAAATTCAGCACCTAGGGCATTCTTCCCCATTGTCCATTTACTACCGGAGAATTCCGCATCGGCCATTAAATCAAAGGTACTAATAGGGCTTGGCGGGTCAGTACCAGGAATTGTGATATAAGCATCAATGCTTCGCGTGGTAGTACCAGCCTTCCCAACGGATGTAACTTTAAAATAATCTCCAATAAAACTGGCTAAATCCGATGGCCTATTGCCTTTGTCAATTGCTGTTATCGTTATTTTGAAGGTAGGAGATGCAGAATTACCACTGTCTAAGGTAATATTTTCGCTAGAGAGGGTTGTTCTATCCCATTTTCCGGTAGCTTTTGATGTATTTTGTTTAGCATGAGTCAAGGCATATATAACGCCAGATTCCGCTGCATACTGGGCGGAAATTGCTTCTCCATAATTATGTCCACTACCGAGACCGGACCCTGCAGATACCATATAAGTGCCTGCTGATGTTCCTAAGATTAGCATTATAAACAAGGCTAGCATTGTTGCACTGCCACTTTGCTTTTTTATAAATTGTAGCCACACAAGCGTCACTCCTATTTTATAGCATTAATTATCATTTCCGTTATTTAAAGGGAAAATTGTAGTTTTTATATTTTCCGTAGAGATCCTATTTTTATTATCTGCTTTCGTTAGGGTTAATTCAATATCTATACTTATTCCATCGATATTTCTTGTGAATTTAAGTGTTGCACTAGAATTTGTATTGCGTTTTCCGTCGGTCATCGGCCGTTGGATTCCTGTTCCCTCTTGGCGGCATACCTCCCTGTTAACAACAGAGTATGTAACAGGGGTGACAGGGGTACTGCTTTTAAAAGGGATAAATGTGAGAGTGGCAGCGGTTGTAGCTGTTGTAGCGGTTGGAAGGGTTGGAGTCGTAATTTTATTAATATCAATAGCACTAATATCTTTTGCTATCATATCCACTACCCACCGTCCTTCTTGCAGGAGACTGTCTTTTGTCATTCCATTGGACATTACATCTAAGGAAGTAGAAAATAGTGGTGTGATTCCTGCCATTATAAGACCTAAAAGCGCCATGCCAACGAGTAATCGTATTAATGTTAGGCCCTGATTGTTATTTAAATAGATCATTTTTACTCTCCTTAGCAGTAGGTTACTCTTGGCGCTCACAGTAATTGATTAGTTCCGTGGTATTACTTTGACTCACGCCTTGCGCGTTAGCAGTATTCCATGTTACTTGTACCCGTACTTGGACCAAATGATTGCCAGTATTTAATGCCGAACTCATTTTAGCAGTAAGAGTAGTAGTAAAGTTCTTGTTATTAACTGTTGCACTAGGGACAGTCGGAAATTGTATATTATCAATGCAATAGACATCTTTCCCATTTTTAGTTTCGATTTGGCCGACCACCTTATCCGTAGTTTGTGACAGGGGAATCAGATTTTTCCACGTTGAAGGCGGAACTTGTTTTAGCTTTTCCATTGATGTCTGTGCTAACTTATAGGCCTGAGTTCGGTCATCATTACTACTAGATAAGGTATTTGACGACATAATAACGCCGAAAATCGCAAGTAATGCAACGGATAAAATAAAGATAGCTACAAGGGAATCAAGTAATAAAAACCCTTGTTCTTGTTTAATATTTTTTATTTTCAATTTAAACACCTCTAATGAATCTTTAATTGAGGGCATCATTTTTCTTCTGTTAAGTAGGATGGATTCGAAGAAGAATCAATACGAATTCTTCCCGTTTCTTTGGAAATCACAATCGTTCGTTGTTCTTGATTTCTGGAATTTGTCAAAGTTATCATGCTATTTGTATTATTTACTACTTCATAGGGGTCATAGACAAGAGTAACATTTCCGTTTGTTGTAATATTGTTTGGGAGGGTTACGGTAGGAAGAGACGTTCCAAAACTATTAATTGTATAGGTACTAGGCGTAATTGTCATATTTACAGTAGTAGTAGTGTCACTCCTTCCTTTTTGTAAAGATAAATGCTGCATTGCCCGGATGTTAATAGCCATTTGATTCGTAGCATTCGTTAAATCATTATTAGCCAGTGCATTATTAATTTGTATAAAAGCAAGGTTGGCAAAAATACCAAATATTGCAATAACTAGTAACATTTCTAACAATGTAAAACCTTGTTGCGATTTTAACATACAGTCCCTCCAATTATTTTACCAACATTAGTTTACTGCCTAGGATAATATATTCTTGATTAATAAGATAATACCTGTCTAGGTACTAAAAAAAAAGTACAGGATAGCAGTTTTGCTACCCTGTTTTCTTATTCGCGTTTTGTATATGTATTTTCCTTGTCCCCAGGACGATCTAATGTAAAATTTCCTAGCTTGGTATCGCGGAATTCTTTTAGAATGAGTCGCCGTGTTTTATCATAATCAATGACGCCTCCGCTACGCAAACAACCGCGGCGAGTACCAATTAATTCTAGCAATGCTAAGGGATCTTCCGGTAAAGGTGCTGTTAAATTATAGCGTTCTATGAGGCGTTCACTATAATGTTCCCGCAGTAAGATGAGCATACGAACTACGACTTTTTCGATGTCATAGACATCATCTTTGATTGCGCCGGTAATGGCGAGACGAAAGCCGACTTCAGGGTCTTCAAATCTAGGCCAGAGTACTCCTGGCGTATCTAACAATTCAAGATTTCTGCCAATTTTAATCCATTGCTTACCTCTTGTAACTCCTGGTCGATCGGCTGTATTTGCCACATGGGTTCCCTTTAAATTATTAATAAGGGAGGATTTACCCACGTTTGGAATACCTAAAATCATGGCCCGTACAGCCCTGGCATTGGCTCCTTTGGCAACTAATCTGCCGGCTTTCGCACTGCCTAGTTGTTCCACTTGACTGACAAGCATTTTAGTACCTTTGCCGGTCATGGCATCTAAGGCAGCTACTTCGAGGCCTTGGCTACGAAAATGGCTAATCCATTTTTTCGTCCACTCTGGGTCTGCCAAATCGGCCTTATTCAGAGCTACTACCCGAGGTTTTCCTTCTAATAATTCATTCATAACAGGATTGGCACTGCTAACGGGAATGCGAGCATCTAATAATTCAATGACCACATCCACTAGTTTTAGATTGGCCCGCATCATCCTGAGGGCTTTGGTCATATGTCCTGGAAACCAATTTATATTTAAATCATCCACTGTTATCACTCTCTTTCTATCACCAGTAAGGCAGAAAGGACACCAAGGAACTCATCATCCTTCGTGTCCTTATCTATATTTTAACTCTAAGGAAGGGTTTTTATGTTGTCAATTGGCCAAAAAATCATTACGGCTTTCCCTTTAATCATTTCGAGAGGGATAAAACCAACATCTTTAAAACGACTGTCTTCAGAATTGTTCCGATTGTCTCCCATGGCAAAAATATGTCCTTCGGGAACTGTTGCCAAGGGATAGGAACCGCGAGTTTTTTCTAGTATATAGGTTTCATTTAATAATTGGCCATTGAGAAAAACACGGCCTTCTTTTATTTCAATGGTATCACCAGCTACAGCAATGACCCGTTTAATAAAGTCACGACTAGGATCCTTAGGGTAGCGGAATACTAGTACATCACCCTTTTCCGGAGCCTTAAAACGGTAGATAAATTTATTTACAACCAACCGTTCGCTATTCACTAAGGTAGGACGCATGGAAGGTCCTTCTACCATATATAATTCAACAATAAAGTAGCGGATAAAAAAAGCTAATATTACGGCGATTAGAATGGAAACAATCCAATCTTTGACTTCTGCGCCTAAATTTGTTTGACTCATTGCGAAACCTCCCTCCTAAATGAAGAAAAGGGACTGCAAACAGTCCCTAAATAAATTACCGTCTTTCTCTAATACGAGCTGCCTTACCTTTAAGTTTACGCAGATAGTATAGTTTCGCACGGCGTACAATACCTTTGCGTACTACTTCAATTTTATCGAGACGTGGAGAATGTACTGGGAAAGTACGTTCTACGCCAACGTTGTAAGAAACACGTCTAACTGTAAAAGTTTCCCGTATTCCACCATTGCTTCTGCCAATAACTACACCTTCAAACAATTGGATACGCTCACGAGTACCCTCCACAACTTTAACATGGACGCGTACAGTATCTCCTGGCTTAAATGCCGGAATGTCCTGACGTAATTGTTCTTGTTCTAATGCTTGAATAATATTCATTAAATTTCCTCCTTATCCTAGACGTTCATGTCAATATCCATTGTACAGTGGACCGTCCGTTACACCTTAAAAATTATAACATACTATTTTTATAAACTCAAGCTATATCATAACATTTATTAACTATTTCACCTATTTTATTTCCACCAAGCTTCTCCGAGCAGTCTATCTAAAATAATAGCTACTGCCCCTCGTACAGGCAAATGATTATAATCACCAGGGCCGTAAATCGGCTCTAAAATATAATCAAACTCTGCCATCACCGAATTTTCAATACCCCAGCCTGTGCCGAATAATAGTAAGTAGGGTCTGCCTGAGGTTTCCATTTGCATTCTCATCTCACCATAAGAAATGCTATTAGGAAATTTACGAGCATCGGTGGTAATAATGATAGGCGGTATACCTTCTTTTTTGGTGATATACTCTACAGCCCCCTTAATATCTCTTTGAATATTAAGAACGCTAAAGGCTTCTAGACGGTCAGGATTATACTGACTGCCATAACCATTCTGCCAATAATCCATGATTTCCTCTGCTAATTTAGTTTGACTTTCATGAGGATGGATAATAAAGTATTTTTGTATATCATAGGTTCGGGAAGTCCGGGCAATGTCATGAATATCAAAATTGGTAATAGCCGTCGTAATCACTTCATCGTTTTTATTATAGATGGGATAATGTACTAAGCCGAGGTAAATTGGTAATGACATCCTAACCTCCCGTTTGCTCAGCAATGATTTCTGCTAATAATTTTTTGTCTTCTAGGCTTAGTTCTCGGCCCTCTAGTAAATCTGGGCGACGCTCGAGGGTATTTTTAAGGGACTGCTTGTGTCGCCAACGATTAATTTTAGCGTGATCACCGGATAAGATAACCTCTGGTACCGTATGGCCTTCATATTCTCGCGGTCTTGTGTACTGAGGATATTCTAATAAACCATTATAAAAAGAATCCTGAGGAGCTGAGCTACTAGAACCAAGAACACCAGGCAGCATTCTTGCGACAGCGTCAGCCACTACCATGGCAGGCAGTTCACCGCCTGTTAAAACATAATCTCCAATGGAGATGGTTTCATCGACTAAATGTAGCCTGACGCGCTCATCAATACCTTCATAATGTCCGCACAGCAAAATAAGCTGGTCATAACTGGCCAGTTCTTTTACTTTTTCTTGGTCGAGACGGTAACCGCCTGGACACATTAAAATGATGCGCCGTTTCCCAATCGTGCTGTCCTTACAAATGCTGTCGACAGCTTTAAAAATGGGATCGGGCTTCATCACCATACCAGAACCGCCACCAAAAGGGGTATCATCCACCGTATGGTGTTTATCAAAGGCAAAATCTCTTGGATTTACAAGGTTAATATGTAAGAGTTCTGCTTCTTGGGCGCGTTTTAAAATGCTATGACCAAAAGGACCAGCAAACATCTCAGGAAATAAAGAAACAATATCAATCCGCATTGTTAATCCCATTCTTCCTGTAATTTTACAATCATTTTGCTGTTAGCAATGTCAATGGTAAGAACAACCGTTTTAAGCCCAGGTATTAATAACGGCTGCTTATCTTTTTGCTCTACAATATACACATCATTACTGCCCGTTTGCAATACATCAGAAATTTTGCCCAGACATTCTTCCTGTTCATTGTACACAGACAGACCGATAATATCAAAAATATGATAATGACCTTCGGGCAAGGGGATTAAATCCTCACGCTCAACCTTAATAAGTTTATTTTTTAAATGTTCAATGGCGTTGCGATTATCAAGGCCGCGAAATTTTAATAATACAACTTGCTGATGATAGCGAACACTTTCCACTGGTAAGCTTGTGCCATCATCAAGAAGGGCAATTTTTAGTTGTTTGAAGCGCTCGGGAAAGTCAGTGAGGGGCATAACCCGCACTTCACCACGCACCCCTTGGGGCGCAATAATTTTTCCAATTGTAATCCTATTATCTGACATAATGCTTAGTTTCTAAAGGCGATGATTTTGCCATCTTCTAACAAAATTTCAGCGCTCATGTGGTCATGTAAGCTATCGCCAACTTTAAGGGTTACTACTTGCTCTAAGGTACCTTGGGTAATTTCGGCACCCAGTTCTAATTTTTCTGTTTCTTTCATTTTTTCTAGCATTTGATTTTTGAAATCAAGACGCTTTTGGTTTTCTCCATCAATATGCTGACGAAGAGCAGGAAGACCTTGGGCATCAAGCTTGGCTTGTTCGCTTAGCATACGCTTTGCATGAAAGTCAAGTTGTTGTAGCTCGGCTTCTACCTTATTTAAATTATCTTGAATATCAGCCATTAATTTTAATTTCAAATCCTCAGTTACTTTAGATTTTATGGTAATTGGACATTTTAATGTAACACTATCCATATTCGTCCCATCCTTTCAAAATTGCTGGAAAAGGTTCATCTGCAATGAAGCGCCTTATGCGTCACCTGCCTATGAACCTTTTCCAATAGTATTTATAATTTTGTCGCGTTGTATACACCAAGCTAGATAATTTCCACCATTACTCTTTTGTTTTCACGAATGGCTGCTGCCTTAATGACCGTACGCATTGCTTTCGCGATACGTCCTTGCTTGCCAATAATTTTCCCCATATCTTCTGGGGAAACATGAAGACTGTAAATGGTAGTGCCAGCGTCACAACTTTCTGTAACGCTAACTTGCTCTTGATGTGTAACTAACCCCTGGGCAATAACTTCAATAAGTTTTTTCATCGTTATTACGCCTCTTTCTTAGTACGCTTTAGTTCATCCCATTTTTTCATAAGACCAACTTTGCTGAAAAGAGATTTTACAGTATCGGTTGGTTGTGCACCATTTTGCATCCAACTGATAGCTTTATCTTCATCAATCTTAATTATTGCTGGTTCAACAGTGGAATCATAATGTCCCAAAGTTTCGATAGAACGTCCATCACGTGGTGAACGGGAATCAGCTACAACAATACGGTAGAAAGGATGTTTTTTAGCACCCATGCGTGTTAAGCGAATTTTTACTGCCACAAGAATCACCTCCTTCATAGAATATCGAGAAAATATTATTTTTGCATAAAAGGTAGTTTAAAGCCACCAAAGCCTTTGCTACCGCCTTTTTGCATATCTTTAAACTTTTTCATCATTTTTTTAGCTTCGACAAATTGTTTGAGAAGTTTATTTACATCTTGCACTCGTGTACCACTACCCATGGCGATACGTTTACGGCGACTGCCATTAATAAGGGAGTGATCCCGGCGCTCTTTCTTGGTCATGGAGTGAATCATGGCTTCAATACGTACTAATTCTTTCTCATCAAACTTTACATCTTGCAGTTTCTTGAGATTGCCCATACCAGGTAGCATACCAAGTAACTGATCTAGCGGTCCAAGCTTGCGCACTTGTTGCAGTTGTTCGAGGAAATCATCGAGGTTAAAATCATCCTTGCGGAATTTTTTCTCCATTTCCTTAGCTTGTTCTAAGTCAATGGTAGAACTAGCTTTTTCAATCAGGCTCAGTACATCACCCATGCCTAAAATGCGGGATGCCATACGATCAGGATGGAAGGCTTCTAAGGCATCTAGCTTTTCGCCCATACCAGCAAACTTAATAGGGCAACCCGTAACGGCTTTAATGGATAAGGCGGCACCGCCGCGAGCATCACCATCTAGTTTTGTTAAAATTACGCCATCAAGGCCTAGATCCTTATTAAAGGATTCCGCAACGCCAACAGCATCTTGACCTGTCATGGCATCAACGACCAGTAATATTTCATGAGGTTTAACGGTTTTCTTAATGGATTTTAATTCGTCCATTAATTCTTCATTGATATGCAGACGACCTGCCGTATCAATGATTACCATATCTCGTGTATAAGAATGAGCATATTCAATTGCCTTTTGGGCAATGAGTACAGCATCTTTACAATCTTCCATGGCAAAAACAGGAATATCTAGTTGGCCGCCCAGTACTTGAAGCTGTTTAATTGCCGCCGGACGGTAAATATCAGCAGCCACTAATAAGGGACGTTTGCTTTGCTTTTTCAGTAAATGAGCTAGTTTACCAGCTGTCGTTGTTTTACCTGCCCCTTGTAGTCCTACTAACATAACAATGGTTGGCGGACGAGAAGAAACGGTAATTCGACTTTGGGTACCACCCATTAAGTTGGTCAATTCATCATTAACAATCTTAATTACAAATTGAGCAGGGGTCAGACTACCTAGAACTTCTTGTCCTATAGCCTGTTCTTTTATTTTGGCAATAAAATCTTTCACAACTTTAAAGTTAACATCGGCTTCTAGTAGAGCCATACGGACTTCCCGCATTGCATCATTTACATCTGCTTCGGTAAGTTTTCCTTTACCCCGTAGTTTCTTAAAAGTTTGTTGCAATTTATCGGCTAAACCCTCAAAAACCATATTACACCTCTTTTGAATTGTCTAACAAACAATTTAGTTCTTGTATGGCCATCTCTACTTCTACTCGCTGCCTTATTGGTTCTGGCAAACTATCTAAGGAATCATATATATGTTGTAGAGTTTGTTGTTCACGTTGATACCGTGTAACAAACTGAAGTTTGTCTTCATAATCGAGAAGGATTTGCTCTGCGCGTTTCAAAATATCATGGACGGCTTGTCTTGATACACCGAGTTCATTTGCAATTTCCGCCAATGAAAAATCTTTTAAGTAATGCATTTCTAAGGCCAAACTTTGCTTATCTGTTAATAAAACGCCATAGAAATCAAACAACAGGGCAATACGCATGACTTTTTCTAACATGGGCTACCACCTTTTTTCAAGGGCGAAATACGCTACTGACATAGTATAAACAATCGAGAATGGGTTGTCAAGTGTTTTTACTTGTCACCAAATAATGCTGTTACAAAATCCCCAGGTATAAATGGTCGTAAGTCATTTGCTCCTTCTCCTACACCAATCCATTTTACGGGTAAATTAAGTTCGTTCTTAATGGCGATAACCACGCCGCCTTTGGCAGTGCCGTCTAATTTGGTAAGGACAATGCCAGTCAATTCTGCTACTGCGCCAAATACTTTTGCCTGATTGACGGCATTTTGACCAGTAGTCGCATCGAGTACTAACAGGGTTTCGTGAGGAGCATCGGAAATTTCACGGCTAATCACGCGGCGAATTTTCTTTAGTTCTTCCATAAGATTAGACTTGGTATGTAGTCGGCCCGCTGTGTCAATAATCAGTAAATCTACTTTCTTGGCTTTTGCTGATTGCACAGCGTCATAAGCTACAGCCGCTGGATCAGATCCTTCCGTATGTTTAATGACTTCCGTACCTGTTCTTTCTCCCCAAATTTCCAGTTGGTCAATGGCGGCGGCGCGGAAAGTATCGGCAGCTGCTAGCATTACTTTGAGGCCCTTTTCCCGATAGTACTGAGCTAGTTTGCCAATGGTCGTGGTTTTACCTACCCCATTAACGCCCACTACAATCAAAACAGTAGGGCCCGTTGCCGCCATTTTGGTTTCTGCTATATCTGCGGTAAGCATGGTACTGATTTTAGTTTGCAAAAAAGGTTTTAAATCTTCTGGGCTATTAATTTCTTTATTTTTAATACCTTTTTTAATGTCTGCCAGTAACAAGGTGGTGGTTTGGACGCCCACATCAGCGGATAATAAGACGGCTTCTAAATCATCGAGGAATTCCTCATCAATTGTCGCATACCCGGTCACAAGCTGCTCTATCTTTTCTGTAAAGCTTTTTCTGGTTTTTTCTAGACCAGCTTTTAATTTATCAAAAAATCCCATCGTAGAATTCCTCCATTACCTATTGTTATCCTGTTTTTTCCATTAACTTCACTGAAACTAAGCGGGATATCCCAGATTGCTCCATGGTTACCCCATAAATTACTGTTCCCACTTCCATGGTTCCCTTGCGGTGGGTTACAACAATAAACTGCGTATGCTGGGCATAATCTCGTAGAAATTCACTGAGACGATTCACGTTAGCTTCATCGAGAGAGGCATCAATTTCATCTACAACGATGAGTGGTGTAGGGCGATAGGTCAAAAAGGCAAACAATAAGGCGATAACCGTTAAGGTCCGTTCCCCACCTGATAATAAAACTAGGTTTTGCAGTTTTTTTCCTGGTGGTTGTACCACAATCTCAATGCCCGTAGTGAGCATATTATCTGGATCCATAAGGGTTAATTGTGCTGTGCCGCCACCAAATAACCTGACAAAAATATCGCTAAAGTGTTCATTGATTTTGGCAAAGGCTGCGGAAAACTTCGCCGCCATAGTTTTATCCATATCTGCAATAATAGATGATAAATATTCTTGGGCAGCGATTAAATCTTGAGATTGGGTTTGTAAAAAATCATAGCGAGTTTGTAAACTGGTATATTCGGCGACAGCAGCATGATTGACAGGCCCTAAGGCCTGAATCTCTGCATCTAATTCTTTCACTAGTTTACTCAAATATTCAATACTTTCCCCGCGACACAGTTTTTTTGCTTCCTCAAGGGTTAAGGAAAATTGTTGTTCTAACTTTTCCCAAGCATGATTGACTTCATAGGTATATTTTGTCGCAAGGAGTTCACTCTCATGCAATCGGTTTTGGACGTCACTATATTTACGACGTAACTCTTTGAGTTCTTTATCTAGCTGCTGGGAAATAGATAACACATTTAATTTAAGAGTATACTGGGCTTTAGAAAGCTCTTCATAATTTACTTTTTCTACTGCTAAGCTATCTTGTAGTTCTTTGGTGCTGAGCAATTCTTGGTTGGCAGCTTGTATCTGTAAGACTAGCTCATTACTTTCAGAGTGTAAGCGTTGTAATTGGCCTTGAAGCAAGTGGAGCGCTTCTTCATATTGGTGAATATTATCCTTAATACTGCTGATTTCTTGTTGGATGGCTGTGAGCTTAATTTTAAGCTCGGTGATGGTTACTTGCAATGTTTCTTTATTACTATGTAGTTCCTTAGATTGTTGCTGCCAAATTCGAATGCTTTCTTCATGCTCATTATCTCTATTTTCGAGAAGGGTAATATGTTTACGAACTTGCGCTAAGGTTTCTAGGAATTGTCGTTCTTCTTCTTTACAATTTTTTTGTTCGGCAGAAATAGTTTCTAGTGTAAGGGTTAACCGTTGATTGCCCTCCTGCATCTTTTCAGCATGAACGGCAATTTCAGCTTGTCGCACTTCTGTTTGTTGACGTTTTTGCTGAATGGTCTTAAGTTCTTCTTCCAAGCTGATAAGCTGGGTTTTAAAATCCGCGACCTCTTCTTGTACTTGCTGCAAGGTAGCGGACAGTTCTTCTATCGTCTGCTTCATGGTCTCAATTGTATTGCTACGACTTAAGAAACTGCTATCACGTTTATTGGTACTGCCTCCTGTCATGGAGCCCCCTGGATTTAATAGCTCCCCATCTAAGGTAACTATTTTTAAGGAATACCCTTGCTGCTTGGCAATTTTTAAAGCAATATCAATATTTTCAGCAATAATCGTGCGCCCGAGTAAGGCGTCGATGACTAGGCGATAACGTGGCTCGCAGCTAACCAAATCTGCAGCAAAGCCTAGAGATCCTGGCGCTTTGGCCCCAGCAATTTCTCCTTCCCGCGGCCTTAAGACTTTAATCGTATCTAAGGGAAGAAAGGTCGCCCGTCCAAGATTATTACTTTTTAAAAAGCTCATCGCCTGTTTGGCTGTTTCTGCATTTTCCGTAATAATGTGCTGGAGAGCACCGCCTAAGGCAATTTCCACCGCCGTAACATATTGATCGGGAACGGTTAAAACTTGAGCAACGGCGCCGCAAATGCCGCTATGCCAGCTAGCAGTACTTTTTAAAACGCTTTTAATGCCGCGGGCAAAGCCTTCAAATTCATTTTGCATATTGGAAAGTATTTTGGTACGGGACTTTAATTCATGTATTTGAGTTGCCAGCTGTTTTTCTTGTTGGGTAATCTTCCCTAACTCTGCTTCCTTCGTGTGTTTAGCAAGGAGAAAGGCGGTTTGTTCCCTTGCTAGCTCTTGTTCTATGCCTTTTACAGTCTGTTGCTCTGCTAATAGTTCTTGATAAGCAGTTTGATTTTCCTGTAATTGTTTTTCATAGCCCTCATACTCTTGATGAAAGGTAGTTGTGCGCGCCTTTATTCGCGCTAAATCCTTTTCAATAGTGGTAATTTTATTACGTTCCCCCACTAGTTCATGGAGATAGTCTAAGGTTTTTTCTTGATTTTCTTCTAATTGCTGTTGGGCTACTTCAATATTTGCTACAATGCTTTGATAGGATTCATTGTTGCTAGCTAGCTCTAGATTGAGTTGAGTTAATAAACTTTCCTTTGTGACAGCCATTTCTTGAATGGAAGTAATTTTTCCTTCCAGTTCACTTTTTTGTTGTTCGATACGTAGACGCTCGCTGCCAATGCGATCATTGCTGCGTTGCCCTTGGGCCATTCGTTCTTCTAAGACTGCAATTTTACCATGGGTTCGTTCTAATTCTGTATCAGTTTTAGTAATTGCCGCAGCATAAGTGCTAAGTTCTTCATTGATCTGTTCTAATTGCGTCGTAACTTTAATTTTTTCCGTTTCTTTTATACTACTATCACTACTAATCTTTACTTCTTGCTCAGTAAGATGATTTTTTTGTAACAGAGCACTTTCTACCATTTTTTCTGATTTTTCTAGCATATGTAAGAGCAAGGTAACTTGGCAAGCGACAAAGTCAGAATGAAGGGTATTATATTTCGTAGTGCGTTTCGCACTTTCTGCTAAGGGCGCTAGCTGACCTTCGATTTCATTGGTGATATCAGATACGCGAATTAGATTTTGCGTTGTATCTTCTAATTTGCGCAGGGCATCTTTTTTTCGTTGTTTGTATTTTGTAATGCCTGCTGATTCTTCAAATAATAGACGGCGATCTTCTGGTTTGCTGTTTAATACTTCATCGACTTTATTTTGCCCAATTACACACATGGCATCACGGCCAAGACCAGTATCCGCCAATAATTCGTAAATGTCTTTTAAACGGCACAAGGACTTATTAATATAATATTCACTATCGCCGGAGCGAAATACCCTGCGGGTAATAATGACTTCATTAAAATCCAAGGGCAGGGTTCCATCCGTATTATCAAAGGTTAAGGAAACCTCAGCGATGCCAAGGGGTTTACGTCCTGCACTGCCGGCGAAGATAACATCTTCCATTTTAGTACCGCGCAAGTTACGAACACTTTGCTCTCCTAGCACCCAACGGATGGCATCGGAAATATTACTTTTACCGCTGCCATTTGGGCCAACGACGATTGTAATGCCTGGGCCAAATTCGATTTCTGTTTTATCTGCAAAAGATTTAAAGCCATAAGCTTCGAGTCTGCGTAACAGCAAACTGTATCACCACACATCTATTACATATTTTATAATTACCTAACTTTTCAAGTTTACCATGTGCTAGTTATTAACACAATAATCTTATGTAAAAAACCTGCTTGCAAGCGCAAACAGGTTTCTTTTTTTAAAATTTAATTATCTAGGTTCTACAATAAAACGAATGGCAGTACGTTCTTCCCCATCAATGTTAATTTCAGAAAAAGCGGGAATCACAATCAGATTAATACCATTAGGCGCAACAAACCCACGGGCAATTGCTACTGCCTTAATCCCTTGATTGACGGCCCCAGCACCTACTGCTTGGATCTCGGCAGTGCCTCTTTCTCTAAGTACGGCAGCCAAGGCACCTGCGACAGATTTAGGATTTGATTTTGCAGATACTTTTAGAACATCCATTATGTAACCTCCTTTTGGTATCAGGGCTTACTCTAGTCTATCATATTCTACATTTACCTAATAATTCCTTCTTTTCCAAATTAAATATTAAATAACATTTTTTTGTTAATTGTGTAAAAGTTATTTTCATATTCAATGCTTAGTTCATCAATTTTTTGACCATCGGCTATTAAGGTTAGAAGATTAGTATTATATATGTCTTGGAATTTTTTAATATTACCATTTTTCATACCTCTTACTTTCGAGGTATCCCGAGGATGATGATGAACTAAGATGGAAGTTTTATGGCCCTTTATTCTTATACTTTCAGCAAAATGAGCTAACATTAAGTAAAAAAGATAGGAATCCACCATTTCACCAAAAGCAGGATGATAAGGACCAGCCAGTACAA
>JAPUES010000102.1:0-18462 GCA_027492445.1 Sporomusaceae bacterium
CTTGCTCACAAATGGCTTGTTGATATCCATCCCTATGTTGATGGTAATGGTAGAACCGCACGTCTGCTGATGAATTTACTTTTTATGCATTATGGCTATGGTATTGTATCTATTCCGCCTGTATTGAGGGTGGAATACATTGATGCGCTTCGTACATCACAACGTGCTAACCAACCGGATGCAGAACCATTTATCAAGTTGATTGCAGAATGCACCATAGAAACCCAAAAAGATTATTGTAGGCTTTTACGCATAAATACGAATTAAAAAACAAACAATACTTAAAAACCTCTGCTTGCTATTTTAAGCTTTCTACTGATAATCTAACCATTCTAACCAGATGATTTGACAAAACTGGTTAGAATGGTTAGATTTTTAAGTCATTGAAGCCGTTTCTAACTTTTCCCAGAATTATCATTACCTAAACATATTTATTGAAAAGGACGATAGCATGTGGTTTTTCCCTTACCTTCCTGAATAAGCTGCCCATTTTTCATCATTTTTTTTAACAAGCGTCCACTGGTTGTCTGTCCGATACCTAACAGCTTTTCAACTTCCTTCCGTGTAACCATACCTTGCTGCCTCGCGAGCTGTATTACTTTTTCCTCTGGGCTGTCACTTTCATCGCTTAGCTGTTTCTTCTCAGTCTGAGCATTTAGATTTGGCAGGATAATCTTAAAAGCATTATCTGATGTTTCAATCTGCGGCGTCTTTCCACTTCCTTCATAAACATTCATAATCTTTCGCATACCAGTTCCGTAGGCTTCAATCAGTTCCAAACGATAAAACACGTTTGCCAGCTTAGTGTTACGGCAAACAGAAATACCCATCATCACATCATTCAGTGTTACCCCGGAAACAAGACCGCCAATTGAGGTAAATTCCATTCTGTCGCCATAGATACTGATGAGCGTACTGGCTCTGAACGAGTATTCCCGGTGTACAAGGGAATTTAGCAGAGCCTCTCTGACAGCCACCTCCGGGTAATCCCTCGTATCGATACGCCGTAGCTTATCAAAAGTGGAGCGGGTCTGATTGTGAAAATCGATATAATCATAAACCTCTGCCATCTGTTTAAACAGAGAGCTGGAAAATTCTTTCCGATCTTTAAATACACTCTGATTGGTTCCCTCAAAAACAGCAGCCTTAATGGTATGCACACATTGCTCGGAAAGAAGTAGTCCAAGATTGGTATATATACTATCCTGATTTATAATTCCGAGTGTTTTCATTTGAATCGGCCCAAACAGAACATTTCTTTCTAAAAACTCTTTTTGTGCCGCCACAAAAGTCAATTCCTGCTCTAGCGAACGCATTTCCTCAAAACTGTCTCCATCGGTTTCTTTAATCATTCGCCGAATTGCTGTATCTGTGGCTGGTACAGAAGAATATCCTTGCCGAACATAAACACCTTCAGGGCGCAATCCCTTTTTTGCAATATAATAAGGACGTTCTGTTCCGCGCTGAATATCAACGGCAATTATGCTCTTTCCCTCTACTTTCAGGGTTTCATAATGAAGAAACATTGTCAAATCTGGTTTAATCGCGTCGCGAACCATGTTACTGATCTGCAACGCTGCCCCATCTGGATCGTCCATGCCGATAACTTCACCATTATCTTGAATGCCTATGTAAATTTTTCCACCCTCGCAGTTTGCAAAAGCTATAATTTCTTTTTTTATATCGTCTACAATGATAGTTTTTAATTCTACAGTTTCGCTTTCCCGAAAAGTCATCCGTTTACCTCCTAAAAATTCCCTAACTATATTCTAACCGTTCTAACCATTCTTGTCAATCATTTGGTTAGAATGGTTAGAATTTTGAAGAAATAGACACTGGATGGATATGAATAAGTGGTTTCACATATTTGAAATCCAGGAGAGCGTAATTGGTCGCTATTTTTTATTATTACCAAACAATTTCACCCAGGTACTTTTCAAAATTTGAATAGTATCCTTTTCCCATTCATTAACCGTATATACATGAAATCCATATAGATCGCCAAATTCTTTTTTCGTCAGACCCAAGCTTTGCCGCAAAGCCCGTATTTGTCGGCCTTGTCCATTGTATAAAAAAAGATTATACTCATCAAGCAGTGCTGTGATTTCAACGCCAAAAAGTTCAGCAATTTTACTTAGCTTGTCCAAAGGATAAGGCATTTTTCTGTCTTCCTGTTCATAAGCGCAATAAGTAGCACGATGAATTCCAGTTTTCCTAGCTACCTCTTTCTGCTGCAGTCCTTTTTTATGTCTGTAATAACGTAGCTTGTCTGACACTGTAGCCATTTCAGACGGATCAGCATATTTAATATTAAACCGTTCTGCTTCAAGTAAATTGCGTGGTTGCAATAATTGAAAGCGGTGAATATATAATGGTGCATACTTGATACCGCCGAGAGAATGGTAGCTCATTATATGCATATGGTTAGCAAGACGTATAAATGGATGCCATTGTCCATGATAACGAATCTGATTAGTATAATCCAGTTCATTTCGAGCCACTATGTTAGTATAGCATTTTCAATGCATCGAGCCGCATAGGTTGCCAAGCGAATTTTCTTCCCTAAATCAAAGGTGTTAATGGCTTTGATTAATCCAATGGTACCAATGGAAATCAGATCATCAACATCTTCACCAGTATTGTCAAATTTTTTAACAATATGTGCTACTAATCTTAAATTCCGCTCTACTAAAACACTTTTAGCGTTCATATCTCCATTTTTAAACTTTTCTAAGTAGAGCTGTTCTTCCTTTTCGGGAAGCGGTAATGGAAAGGTATTATTGGCTACATAAGCTGCTAATAAAGACATACCATTCATAATGGACGCCGCTATTGCTACAAGAAAAGACACCAAAACACTCACCCCCGCACATCACTTGCTTCATTGTATGGGAGAATCTACTGTAGTGTGCCTGTTAATTTTTGCATAATTAGAGTCCTGTCTTATTTAAAAACTTGCACCTAGCTGCCGCATATCATATAATTTCATGAGGAGAGTGATAACATGGAACATTCTATCGGAGATTTTATAATTATATTTGTGGCAGTATTAATCTGTATTTATATGCAATGGAATAAACTATTCCCTGAGTAATCTAGGCTTACATAGAAACTTTATGATTATGTACCCCAGTTACAACCGCACCTAATACCTCACCAATACATTTACTTAATTTCATAACAATTGACAATGGTGTATTTTGTAAATCCGCGTATCCAATGTGTCGACTGGCATTGACAACACCAATTATGGAGATATGCCCCACACAGGGCAGTGGATTGCCTACTGCAATTCCCGCTTCGATACCCCCTTCCCATATTTCGATGTTTCCAATTTCATGAGAATAACCTAAGCAGGCATCAACGGCAATAATGATTGGTTGATGATATTCTTCTACAATTTTCTCCATGACCTGCACTAAGTTACCGCCATGAACAGGACTATCTAAGGTTCCATAAACAATGCTGTTAATTTTTTCTCTAAGGTATGAACCAACGAGGGGACCTAAGGCATCACCAATATATCGATCCGATCCGATGCACAGTATAATAATGGTTCTACTTTGAAAACCCTTTTGCTGCCGAAGTAAGTTCATAGTATAGTTGTACAAGTTCCCATGCTGATAATTATCATTGATATTCATTACCAACTTAGCCCTATCCTTCCCCATCCATCCATCTCCCTTCTTCACCCTTACTATATATATTCTTTTCATGGAATATATTACCATCTTTTTTCCTTTAAAAAAAACCCTCTTTGCCAAGCTTAGCAAAGAGGGTTTTTCCTAATCAAAATTCTATAAAATCCATTCCTATCATACATTATATTGCCACGTTTAATTTGGAGGTAATGCAATGTATATAAGCATCATCCTTAGTCTAATGGGTATACTACTACTCTTAGGCGGTATTTTTTTCATGCGTCTTGGACTGCAAAAACTTCTATTACACAAATTAAAAGAGTTATTGAGTCAATTAACAAAACAACCTTGGCGTAGCGTCTTATTTGGTACCTTTGCTGCGGCACTGATGCAAAGCAGCACTGCTGTCTCCCTGTTAACCATTACCCTTGTAAGTGCAGAATATTTATCCTTTTATCAAGGTCTCGGTATTATTCTTGGTGCTAATATCGGCACTTGTTCTACGGTTCAATTAATGACGATCTCAGTTCCCCAAGATATCTTTCTGCCTTTTTTCATCTTTTTTATATTCATTACCATCACAATAAAAAGACTACGCAATGTAGGAATGGCGATTTCTGGATTACTAAGTATGTTTATTGGCATTACAATGCTATCAAATGCGTTAGGTGCCCTGTCTCAGTTTACCACACTAATTGAATATATGGTCGCCGCCAAAGAAAATCCTCTTTACGGCATCCTCGGCGGCATTATTATGACTCTTCTTTTTCAATCTAGTAGCGCGGCAACAGGAGTTATTATGATACTAGCAAGTGAAGGTATGATGGATCTGACGACGGCTAGCTATGTTGTATATGGGAACAATATTGGTTCTTGTCTCTCTTCTCTTATTGTCGGGGCTGCTGGAACACTAGCTGCCAAACGCATAGCTGTAGCTCATGTACTACTTAATATCCTAGGGGTTATGTTTTTTTTACCTATTACAACCCTACTTACCAAAACAGCCACCTTCATCACAGCAGATTTTGCCGGACAGGTGGCTATTATACATACCCTCTTTAATATTATATCTTCATTAGCGGTAGTACCTATTATGCACCAATACACTAATTTAATTTACTTTTTAATCCCTGGCAAGGGTAGATGACCCCTTCCACTTTTCCTTTAGTATAAGCCCTTCTCTAATAACTACGGTACTGATATAAAGCAATATCGCCGTCATTACAATCGTTCCGCCTGGTGCAATATCTAAATAAAAAGAAGAAGTTAGACCAATCAATACGGAAACAACAGAAAAAATAACGGCTGCCCCCATAGTCCCTTTAAAGCCTAGTCGCAGTAGATGGGCAGTTGCTACAGGCACAATCATTAAAGCACTGACTAATAAAATCCCTACCACCGTCATCCCAACCACCACTACGGCAGCTGTTAACATACTAAAGAGCATATTAATGGTTGCCGTATTAATACCTGCCACACTGGCAATATCTTCATCCAAAGCAATCAAAATAAGCTTATCAAACAGCATATATACAATGCCTAATACCACTGCACCACAACCAGCAATAATCATGATATCCATTACGGAAACGGTAATAATACTACCAAATAGGAAACTCAGTAACCCAGCACTGGGCATCCGGGTAATTGTACTAAAAATAATTGCCATAGCAATACCTGAATAAAAAAAGATAGCTAGGCCCATATCCGCAAACTCAGCATGTTTACGCCGAACTAATTCAATGCCGGCAGCACCGATCATCGTAAGAAGAAGGGCTCCAAGGACTGGATATATCCCGAGCATATATCCTCCCGTTACACCTGCAAAAGCGATATGTCCTAGTCCATCACCAATCAAAGACTGACGGCGCACCACTACAAAGCTACCGATTACAGGGCAAACAATTGCCGTTATAATACCAGCGAGTAAGGCTCGCTGCATAAAATCATATTGTAAAAAATCCATATCATCACTCCATCACCCTGTATAATACCATAAATGACGCGCCCCAGCGTGTGTCGCATCAAACTCTAAGCTGCTACCATAAAAACATAATCCTTTATTAATACATGCTACTTTATTAGCACAATGAATGGCTTTATCAATATCATGAGACACCATCACCACAGTAATCCCTAGATTTTTATTTAAGGTTCCTAATAAATCATAAATACGGGCACTTGCTTCATAATCAATACCACTCGTTGGTTCATCTAATAGCAACAGTTCAGGGTTGGATGCTAAAGCCATGGCCACCATCACCCTTTGTTGCTGTCCTCCGGAAAGTTCACCAATGCGGCGTTGACGAAGATTTTCTACACCTACTAGCTCTAACATATGATTCACGATATGTTTCGTTGCCTGATGATTCTTCCTGGTTATGGTTGGACCTAGGGTTAAGCCTAGAGATACGATTTCCGCAACAGTAGCCGGAAAACCTAAAACATTCTTACCATAATTTTGGGGAACATAGCCAATTAAGCCTTGTACCCTTGCCGTAGAAATATCTTTTCCCCCAATCATTACCTTGCCACTTTTAGGCTTAATCAGCCCTGCCATAATTTTTAGCATGGTACTTTTTCCAGCTCCATTTGGTCCTACGACTGCTACAAAATCACCTTTTGTAATAGTCATAGAGATATCTTTTAGTACCACATTATAATCATAGGCAAATTCAATATTAGATAATATAACTTCAAACATTTTGCTTCTCCTTATAGAGCTTTACACTCCGCACACAAACCTAATAACTCTACATTATGACGAATAAGTTCATACCCCTTTTCACGAAGCATGGCAACAAAAGCTTGATCAATGGGACAATAATCAATGCATATTGCCTGACCACATTTGATACAAACAACATGATGGTGATGATTCGCATAAACCAATTCATACCGAGTACTATCGTTGCCTATACCCGTTATGGGTACGAGTACACCAATTTCCGTCAACATATTAATATTTCTATATATAGTATCAAGTCCTACTTCATTATACTCATCTTGTACCAATTTC
This sequence comes from Sporomusaceae bacterium, assembly GCA_027492445.1. GTDB lineage: Bacteria > Bacillota > Negativicutes > DSM-13327 > DSM-13327 > CTSoil-075. The sequence continues at coordinate 6,661 of JAPUES010000102.1, forward strand.
CATATTTCAGCTACTGTTAATAGTCCCGCCGTTTGTACTATTTTTTCAACAATGGCCCTACGCTGCGGCGTAATACGATACCCTTTTTCTTTTAATTTATTCATTACCTCATATATCATATTTTATACTTTCCTTTTTGTAAATAATAAATCTTACTCCCAAGTTTTTAATAATATTCTTATTACCCTACTAAAAAAATAACATTCCTATCCTTTCGGGTGGAATTTAATCCCACCCGAATTTCAGACTAGAACTTGCTGATCAAGTACGGCTTTCGAATATATCCCGCCCTGTTCCATCAATCTCCCATGAGTTCCAATTTCTGCAACCTGGCCGTTGACTAAATAAATTACTTTATCTGATTTTGCTAAGGTCGATAGTCTATGAGTAATTAGAAAGGTTGTGCGATTTACACTTACCCTGCGTATAGATTCCATGACCTGCTGCTCGGCCTCGGCATCAAGGGCTGCAGTAGGTTCATCGAGTAATAAGATTGGCGGCTTAATAACCATTGCCCGGGCAATGGCAATCCTTTGACGCTGTCCTCCCGATAAATTATTACCAAGTTCACTCACAATATAATCATAGCCACCACTAAGTTCCATAATAAATTCATGAGCATTGGCAAGTTTTGCAGCTTCCTTTACTTCATCCAAAGTGGCTGATGGCCGTCCATATCTAATATTTTCTAAAATACTTACATTAAAAAGAATAGGTTGTTGTTGAATAAAACCAATTTGTTTACGTAAATTGCTCATTTTCAAGGTACGAATATCAACATCATCCACATAGATGTTGCCCGTCGTTGGGTCATAAAATCGTAGTAGTAAATTAGCAAAGGAAGACTTACCTGCACCGCTTGGTCCTACAATTGCTACAATATCACCAGGCTGTACCATAAGCGTTATATCCCGCAAAGTACCAAGGTCGGGAAGATACTCAAAATTTACATTCTTAAATTCGACCTTTCCTCTCACAGCCGCCAATTCTTCTTGCCCGTCTACTACTGTATTAATCTGCTGCTCCACGGTTCGAATCCGTTGCAAGGCAACAATACCTAACTTCATACTAGAAATAGCCTCACTAATTCTTCGGATAGGCGTTGGAACATTGATAATATAAATTAAAAAAGCAAACATACCACCCATGGTCAAATTCCCATTAATGACCTCTCTGCCACCATACCAGATAATTACCGTCAAGCCAATAGAAGCTAGAAATTCTACTAAGGCAATTAAGACTGCTTTTAGCCTCTGCACTTTAATAAAGTCACTCGCGGCACTGCGCATACTTCGGCTAAAGTTATCACACTCATATTCTTCTCGCACATAGCTTTGCACGATTCTGATGGATAAAATAGATTGATGTAAAATAGCCGCCACCTTTGCGAGTGTAGTTTCCACGAGCATACCTAAACTAGCAATTTTTTTATTGAAAAAGCCAATGGAAAATATAATAAAAGGCAAGGTAGCAAAGGTAATAATTGCTAGTTTCCAATTAAAATAAACCATAATTAGCATAATAGCCACTAAATTAATGGATTCTACCAATAAGTCTGGTACCGATACCGATACCGCTTTCTGAATCAAGAGTAAATCATTGGTGAATAAGGATATGATTTCTCCTGTAGGAGTATTAATGAAATAAGCATAATCTAATTTTTGCAACCGTTGAAACATGGTAGAGCGCACTTGCTCTACCATGCGGTTGCCAGCTTTAGCGATTGTTTGCCCATGAATATAAGAAAAAATACCGCGTAATAAGTATAAAGTAATAATACTTGTAATAATAAGATGTAAATGCTGAACATCTCCACGCACTAAAGCATCATCAATTAAAAATTTAATAATCAAAGGTGCCGACAGACCTGCAGCACTGGCTATTAAATAACAAACCAGCGCAACGGAAATGAGCGGCCAATATGGCAGGATAAATTTTTGCCAATATAATTTAAACATATAAGCCTCCGAGCTTCATCCCAGGGTATAAGAATATCGCAAAAACTAGGCTTCCCACCCACTATCACACTGGTGAAGCCTAGTAAATTATAGTATCCAAACAAATAAAAAGTAGGGAGGCAAAACTGCCTCCTCTAAGCAATATTATAGAACCCGACGTGCTCCTATGTAACGATCTCCCCAGTACCCACCATCCATACGTGCTATTGCTATACCACGACTGGAAGTAGCGCTAACGAATTGTCCATCCCCTAAGTAAATGCCCACATGAGAAGCTCCTGCTTCATAGGTAGAGAAATATACCAAATCCCCTGATTGCAAGCGACTGTAAGAAACATAGCTTCCTACTTCATATTGTTCATCAGCAGCTCTTGGTAAATATACTCCAACTTGGGCTAACACGTAACGAGTAAAACCTGAACAATCGAAACCTCCTGGAGTAGTACCGCCAAATACATACGGCACACCTTGATAACGCAATGCAGTTTGAATCACTCGTCGTACTAAGGTACTTGAGCTATCACGGCTAACCGTCATCTCTCTTCCCATGAGAGCACGATAAGTTTCCAGCCCGATTACGCCATCTGTTTCAAGCCCCCTGTCTCTTTGAAAGTTTGCAATTGCAATTGCAGTCGCTGTACCAAAATCACCATCTACATTACCAACATTGTACCCTAATGCATTTAGCTGGGTCTGAATGCTAGCAATATCTTCACTTTGGTCACCTTGATGATACGCTGCTTCTGCTGTAGTAATCATTCCTGCAGCAGCTACAAACAAAGAGAGCACCATGATTCTAAAAAACTTAGTCACACTATTGCCCCTCTCAATAGCCTCCGAGGTTAGCTGACGGGTTAGGGTTGAGATACCCCACTTTTTGAATAAAATTCATCTTTTTCAAAAAAGTTTCACCCCAAAACTTTGGTTCCCCCAGTCCTGTGCGTGGATTAGGCTTCTATAGAATGCACCTATTAATTCTCTTTCGCCTTTTTTCTTAAAATTCCTGCTATAAACCCTTATTTCTACAAATTAATTTTCTTTACTTCTCTGCAGATTTCTTTAATTCAACCCGCACTAAGTACAATGGACGCTGCTTTACTTCTTCAAAAATACGACCGACATATTCTCCAATAATGCCAAGTCCTAATAATTGTAAGCCGCCTAATAATAAAATACTAGCAGAAATGGTAGCCCAACCTGGTACAGCTTCCGGCGTAAATATTTTAATATACACAACATGCATAGTAACCCCAAAGCTAATTAATGCAAATAATAAGCCAATATAAAAAGCAAAACGCAGGGGTAACTTTGAATAGGCCGTAATACCATCAAGAGCAAAATGTATCATGCGTTTTAAAGAAAACTTTGATATTCCAGCAAATCTTTTGGGAGCTGTAAACTCCACTAATACCTGCCGGTATCCAATCGCACCTATCATACCGCGGATAAATCGCGCTCGCTCTTTAAAAAGGCGAAAACTTTCTACGACGGCCTTATCAAGGAGGCGAAAATCAGAACCGCCTTCTTGTATACGCACTTTCGACATCCAATTAATCAGTTTATAGAATATACTAGAAGTAAAGGTCTTAAACCAAGATACCCCTTCTGTATTTACTCTAATTGTTTGTACGACTTCAAAGCCTTCTTTCCATTTTTCTAGCAATAAAGGTAACATTTCAGGAGGATGCTGCATATCTCCGTCCATGGTAATAACCGCGTCACCATTTGCATGGTCAAGACCACAAGTTAAAGCTAGCTGATGTCCATAATTTCTCGCCATAATGAGTCCCCGCACTCGTTCATCTTGCTTTGCTAACCGTTCTAACAGCAAAGGGGTGGCATCACTAGAGCCATCATCTACAAAAATCAATTCAAAGTCATAGGGCAAAGGTTCCATGTATTTACAAATTTCTTGATGAAATACTTCAACATTATCCTCTTCATTAAAGACAGGTACAACAATTGAAATGAGTTGCATAAAATTCTCCTTAATCTACTACGTAGTGTTGCTACACACAATAGCAGATTCTTATGTAAAACTATTTTTTATACTCGGGTCGTAGTACAGCAGCCCCTCTTAAATAACTATGCTGCATGGCACTTTGAGGTAAGTCTGTATTTAGTAAAATAAGTACACGAATGCACATTGGCAATCCTGTTGGACAATCAATTTCCTGTGTCCCAAAGAGTGGTACTTCTATCCAGCCTAATTTTCTAGCTGCTAATGCCGGAAAGGCTGAGTTAACATCCGGGGTAGAACTAAAACTAATTGATGCTATATCTTCCGTCTGTATTTCATTTGCTTTTACCATCGCAACTAATAATTCTTCAACACGTTCTAAGATTTGATCCGGCTCATTTTTTTCAATTGTAATCGCACCTCTAATACCACGCACCAAATTTATCATCCTCTCATACTGTAATTTTTATAACAACATAAAATAATTCGCTATTTATAATACTATTTCCTCTATATACTATTTTTTTTACAAAAAAAATCTATTTTTCTGTACTAAAATAAATATAAAACTCGGATGCTACCGAGTTTTATATTTATTTTAGTATCTATTTTTGATGAAAAGTCTTGCAATTGGTTTGTTCACTTTGGTCTGCAGCTTTGCCACCGCCATCAACATGGACTTCAATTGCTGATGCATCACAATGTTCACCATTTCTCCAATATTTACAATTTGACACAGTGCATTTTACATTATTTAACATAAAAACACCTCCTTTCTCAATCTAAACTAGTATAGGAAAAGTCATGAATTTTTATGCAATACGTTTATTAAAAAACTAGAGGATGAAAAACCCATTATAGGCTTATCATCCTCTAGTTTACAATAACTCTTGTTTAATTTTTTCTATCCCTAACCTTATATCTTCTCTTTGCGCCGACGGCACTTGAGGAAAGGCTCCAATTTCAATGGTTTCTAAAATAGGATTATGGGAATGATCATAAAAAACACCATACCATACCCCTGAAATCCCACTCTCCATCCATTCCGCTGGTTCACCACTATCGGGTAAGTTAATTTTAATGCTGCCTTGCCCCAAAAAATCGCGAATAAGCTGGCGCTCTTCAGGCGTAAGAGCCATTTTATTTGTAAAAATACTCCACGTCTCACCAGTAGCAAAAAACCTTTGTAAGGCTTCGCTAATTTCGACTATTATGGCTTTTGCCGCTGGCGTTAATTCTAATTCCTTATTCATCATTTTACAATTACCTCAGCCTGCCATTCTTTAAGTACCATAACCACTTTTTTTACAACACTCTCCACCTGCTTCGCTACGAGTGGCGTCATTTCTAAACCAATATCGATTGTTAATGGCTGGACCCCAAGTATTCTTATTTCTTTGGCGGGTTTTTCCAAAACATTCATGACTTCTAGAACATCTTGGATACCTAGCTCATGCATGGATACTTTTTCTTTAAAGTAAGCCTTGACCTCTTCATGATTAAATTGGTACAAAGATCCTGGGGGCAACTCTCCTGAGACAGCATCTATAATAATTAATTTGTCGGTTCCAATTAAAAATCGTAGTAATTCCATCCCCAATGTTCCACCATCTAACACTTGCACCCAATCTGGAAAGTGGTACTGCTGCAAAAGTTGTTCCACAACCCGCACACCAAATCCCTCATCTTGCATCAAAATATTGCCGACACCCAAAACAGTAATTTGCTTCATTATTTAAGATCCCCTATATCATCTGGTTCTTTATCATAAAATTTAACTCCAGAAAACATGGCAGAAATTTCCCCGTATTTTTCACTCATATCTGCTCTTGTGGCCATATACACGTGAACAATAACAAAAAAGATAATCATCCATGCGACATAATGATGAATGAGATGAACAATATATTCATCTACAAATAAGTGATTTATCGGACCAAACAAGGTACCTATCAAGCCATTCGGATGGACGGCTCCGTACATAGCAAATCCGGTAAAGGCCTCTAGAAAAATCATAGCATATACGCCAATATACCCCGCACGAGCCATTGAATTTCTCAAGTAAGGGCGGTGAGAGGAACGTAAAAAGCTATAATGCAGGGCCATATCCCACATACCAACCCAAAAAAGTTTCGTCCAAGGTTTAGGTAGCATGCGGTCCCCTCTATGAATCACAAAACCATAAAATCGATATACGAAAGAAGCCATTAAGATATAGGCAGCAGCAAAATGAATAAAACGAATAGTGGACATAGAAGCCCAGCTACTAACAGCAAAGGTCGGTTCTAATTGGCTGCCAATAAAGAATGGATTACCAATATAAATACCCGTCATAAATAACACACTAATCGTGCCCGCCATAATCCAATGAAAAATCCTCGTCCAAATAGTAAACACATAATAAACCGTGACTGTACGAACCTTCATGATACTTCCCTCCTTACCTATCCTTACTAAATATTCAAATAAGGATCACTATGGACAACGGCTAACTTACGGCCGGATGCATCATATAAATGAGTAGCGCAAGCAAGACAAGGATCAAAGGAATGAATGACTTTTAGAATTTCTAAAGGTTTATCCGCAATTTTCACCTTAGTGTCCATCATACTGGCTTCATATGGGCCATAGCCTGATTTACTATCCCTTGGACATGCATTCCAAGTCGATGGTACAACGGCTTGATAATTTTCAATTTTGCCATCTTTAATCACTACCCAGTGACTTAGCCCGCCGCGTGGGGCTTCATGCAGTCCTACACCTTTGGCTTCTTTGGGCCAACTGCTCGGTTCCCATTTTTCCATATCGGCAACGGATGTATCCCCAGCTTTTATATTATTCACAAGTTTATCAAAATAATATTTACTGATGTATGCCATGAGCTGTGCTTCTAATCCTCGAACTGCCGTACGCCCAACCGTCGATAACATCCATGTTTGAGGTGGTAAATTTAGCACTTTAGAAACAGACTCAATTTGGTCTACCATCATTTTCTCAACCCAAGTCGGAGTAGATATAATTCCTTTTTTAACTTTCGTATAGACAATGATATAGCGAGAAAGCGGTCCAACTTCTGCCATTTTCCCCTTCCACTTAGGGGTCTTTATCCAAGAATATTTACCATTTTCATCAAGATATTTCCAATCTGTCTTTGTTCCTTCTTTAGGACCAGTGAACTCTGGTTTTGTCTCACCACTCCACGGATGTAAGTCTGCCCCTTCCTTACCATATCCATACCACGAATGTTCAACGCCTTCCGTCAACACTTCAGGGTCAATTAAATCCTTAGCCTCAAAAGTATGAAATATTGCTTTATCAACGCCTTGTCCAAAATTTTCTACGACGCCATCCGAGCGCAGTAATAAATTCTTTTGAAAATCACCATTAGAAGTACCAGTATAAGTATCTTCTGGATAATCACCAAAGCCAAGTACTCTCTCTTTTGCTAGACCGCCACCGTCAACATAACCTTGCTTTACATAGAGTTCTCCAATGGCTAGTACATCAGGCACATAAAAAGAATTCGTCAAATCAATGGCTAAATTGATTGAGGCATCTACTATTGCTAAGCGTTCCGAATTAATAGGAGCATTCATATCATTCATGGAAATAGAGCAAGGCATGCCACCAACCACATAATGCGGATGAGGATTTTTGCCACCAAACACTACATGAGATATTACAATTTCCCGTTGTTTATCAAGCATATTTAAATAATGAGATATGGCCATTAAATGAACTTCAGGTGGCAGTAAATTATAATCGGGATGATCCCACCATTGGGCCGAAAAAATCCCCAATTGACCACTCTCAATAATTTTTTTAACTTTTTCTTGAATGCTTTTAAAATAAGCAGTAGTGGCTTTGGGAAAGTCTTTGGGGTAAGCATCTGTATCAAACTCAATCGGACCTTTTAAATCCAAACTATATTTTTCTAGCACTGTATTTTGCATTGCTGCTGTCGCAGCTGGGTCAGCTTTTAAAGCGGCTACCGGACTGACCCAATCTAAGGCATGTAAATGATAAAAATGCACTGTATGGTCATGCACCATTTGGGTAGCTGCAATAATATTGCGAATATAATTTGCATTTTTAGGAATTGTAACACCCAATGCATCTTCAACAGCCCGCAAACAACCTAATGCGTGTACCGTTGTACAAACGCCACAAATCCGTTGAGCAAAAACCCATGCATCTCTCGGATCTCGCCCTTTAAGAATTAGTTCTATTCCACGCCATGCCGTACCACTTGATAGTGCATCTTGCACTTTCCCCGTGGCCTCATCAACGACAACTTCCAACCGCAAATGTCCTTCAATACGGTTTACAGGGTCAACAACAACACGTTTCATCGGGCGGTCTCCTCTCTTACCTTATTCTTTATCATTTTCTTTTTGACTCTCTATCTCACCAATCTCACCTTTCTCCGCATGATGCCTTGAATGCTGAACCGCTGAGAAGGCTCCATGAGCTAAGACGGCCGCCGTTAGTGCACCCCCGACAACAAAACCTACTTTATCAGCATTTGCAATTACATTCGGCACAGGAATATTAGGCATCCGTTCATAGAATGGATCATTATCCCAAAAATTATTAGAAGCACAGGCAACGCAAGGTGCCCCTGATTGAATGGGATAAGAAAGGCCATTCCACCAACGCATATTACCGCAGGAATTATACGCTTCTGGCCCACGGCATCCTACCTTGTATAAACACCAGCCAGCTTTACTGCCAGCATCATCAAACTTTTCTACAAACATACCTGCATCAAAAAAAGCTCTACGGTAGCAAGTATCATGAATTCGATTGCCAAAAAACTGTTTTGGACGCCCCTTACTATCAAGAGGCGGAATTTGACCAAATAAAGTATAATGCATAATTACACCCGTAATGACTTCCGGGATAGGAGGACAACCAGGAACTTTAATAATTGTCTTACCGCTAACAACTTCGCTTACAGATACAGATTTGGTAGGATTAGGCTTAGCGGCCTGAATCCCCCCCCACGCGGCACAAGATCCCACTTCAATAATGGCTGCTGCTCCTTTTGCAACCTCTTTTAGGTTGTGAATAAAAGGTTTTCCTCCTACCATACAAGAAGTTCCTTCATCATCAAGAGGTACAGCCCCCTCTACCGCCAAGATATATTTCCCATTATATTTTTTCATTGTTTCTTGCAAATGGTGCTCTAGCGGTTCACCAGCTGCTGCTGCTAAGACATCCATATATTCTAATGAAATCATATTCAAAAGAACATCGGAAGCCAACGGAGTTTGAGAACGAATAAATGCTTCATCACAGCCTGTACACTCGTGGCCATGTAGCCAAATGAGTGGCACTAATTGTTTTTGTTCAGCTGCTGCTACCACTTCAGAAAGCATCAGTGGTGATAAACCTAAAACCCCCGTAATGGTAACACAAGTTTTCAGGAAATTACGTCGGCTTAGGTTTTTCTGTTGGAATAGATCCCACAGTGTATTATTTTTTTCCACAATTGCCCTCCTCCCATAAGAAAGTTTTTTTATTACAGGCATTAGTAAAAGTATAAGCCTTATTTGTTGGCTGTTCTAACGCCCCGATCACACCATGGTTCTTCTGCCATATAATCACCGTCATAGTAATAATAAGCACGAGCTCGGCAGCCGCCACAAATTTTGTCATACCCACAGGTACCGCATCCGCCTTTAAGGGGTTCATGGCGCAATCTATTAAACATCTCACTCTCACGCCATAAAACATCAAAATCCGTTTGACGCACATTACCAACCTTAATTGGTAAATAAGGGCATGCTTGGACATCACCATTCGGTAAAATCACACAATAATCTGTGCCGGCTAAACATCCTCGTGTAAAGCGCATTGGCATATTGCGTTCTTTAGCAATCCGCATAAATTGGGGAGCACAGGTTGGTTTAAGTTCAATAGGGACTTCTTTCTGTTTATCAAGAATGCGCGTTAGCACAGCTTCATATTCTTCTGTCTTCAACGTAGTATCCTCAATATCCTTCCCACGTCCAGTTGGAACTAAGAAAAAAATATGATGGGCCATTGCCCCCATTTTAACCGCTAAATCCGTTATGTCAGTCACTTCTTGTTCATTCCAATTCGTTACTGTCGTATGTACTTGAAAACGAAGTCCAACCTTACGACAAGCTTCCATAGCAGCAATCGTCTTATCCCACGCCCCTTCTGATTGGCGAAATTTATCGTGAATGGCTTTATCGGTACTATCAAGACTAATACCTGCAGCACCAAGGCCAGCAGCTTTTAGTTTTGTTGCAACTTCCTCGGTGATGAGGATACCATTCGTGCCAAGTACTGGCCGTAGTCCGATACTCTTAGCATAAGAAATTAATTCATAAATATCCGGCCGCATAAGTGGTTCTCCCCCACTTAGAATAATAATTTGAAAACCAGCACGAGCCATTTCATCTAATAATTTTTTGCCTTCGTTTGTATCTAACTCATCGCTGCGTTTGGTTCCTGCATCACGATAACAATGAATGCAGCTGATATTACAAGCTTGTGTGGTATTCCATGAAATAATCATTTGTTACTCCTTCCTGTTCTACATGTCATATGAGGCGGACTCTTTTTTATTTATAATCAATAAAAAAATGTCTATTAAATATGATAACAACTCCACCATATGGTTATTATCTCAAATTAAGCTCATTTAAACAATAACTTTTAAATAATTTTACATAATGTCCTATCCTTAAAGTACATAAGAAGCTTTCATACTATAAATAAAGACTTGGCCCCAGCCAAGTCTTTATTACAATGTTATAAAACTTTATTAATAGCCTCCATGATGTCTTTACGTGGACGGTAACCAACAATACGATTTACCTCTTCACCATCTTTCAGCAACAACAAGGTAGGAATACCCATAACATTATATTTACTGGCGATTTGTTGTTGTTCATCAACATTTACTTTAACGATTACAGCCTGTCCTTCATATTCTGCATCTACAGCTTCTAGTTCAGGGGCAACCATTTTACAAGGTCCACACCATGGTGCCCAGAAATCTACAAGTACTGGTTTCTCGCTCTTCAGTACTTTCTGATCGAAATCATTTTCATCATTAATAATCAATACACTCATTATTGTTAACCTCCATCTTTCTAATTCAAATTCAGTATTAACAAGTACTTCTCTTCTTATACCAAGATGATTTTATAGTTCTATTTTACAAAACTTCCCACGAAAAGTCAATAATCCTTTAATTTTTATAGTTAATTAATCATGATTATTATTTATTTAGTGAAAATATAATAAAAAAACACATAGCTTCTTCACAGAATACTATGTGTCGCTTCTTATATAAGACTGAGAGTAATCAATAAGCCGAGTTTTGTTCCGCTTACGCGGTGATGATCATCTATCTAGTCTGGCAGTTACCTGACAGCTCTAGCGACGCAACCCGGAAGGTTCAGCGGGCAGCTTCATCCCTTCCCTATTTGGTCTTGCTCCGGGTGGGGTTTACCAAGCCAGCCAGTCACCTGACTGCTGGTGCGCTCTTACCGCACCGTTCCATCCTTACCGGCAAAACCGGCGGTTTACATTTCTATGGCACTTTCCCTAAGGTCACCCTCGCTGGACGTTATCCAGCACCCTGCCCTATGGAGCTCGGACTTTCCTCGTATGCTTTATGGGCATCCGCGATCATCTTTCCCACTCACAATTCTTATATAAGTTATTAAATTGATTAGATAACTATTATAGCATAAAAGCCCATAATCGTCTAGGATTAATGCTATGTAATAACTTCCAGCCACCAAGATGAATTACCCTTTAATATACACGAAAAACATCTTGATTCACAGCATCCACCTTAACATTCACAGCCCACTTATTCTTAGTGCTGCATTCAGTAAG
>JAPUES010000102.1:18472-18640 GCA_027492445.1 Sporomusaceae bacterium
TTTATTGTTACAGGTAGTAAGATACTGAGCTACATAGGGCAATACAGGTTGTTCTGTCGCAAAATGTCCAGCATCTACAATGACAATGCCAGCTGCCAAGGCTTCTTGCGCTTCATGGTATTTTACATCCCCCGTTACCAAAACATCCGCGCCAGCAAAAATAGCTTT
>JAPUES010000103.1 GCA_027492445.1 Sporomusaceae bacterium
TTATAAATACAATTTTTAAGTGTGTAGATACTCTAGAACAATTGGTAGAAAGTGTTTCGACGAATAGTGAGAAATCAATTGATTGTAAACCATTAATTGCAAAACTTAAGGCTTTAGCCAAAGGAGAAGCGGTTAGTGCGCCTGTCATTGAAACCAAGAGTGAAAAGGAAATAGTAGAGTGTTCTACTATTGATTTTACTGACTCGGAAATCAGTGTGATACAGAAGGCCCAAGGCCAGGGGATGGAAGCTTATGAACTAACTATATATCTACGTGAAGGGTGTCTCTTAAAATCCGCTCGATCTTACATGGTTATGAATGCCTTGGATGAAATTGGCGATGTCATTAAAACCATTCCTGTAGTGGAAGACCTTGAGAAGGAAAAGTTTGACTTGTCCTTTCAAGCAGTTGTAGTTACTGGTAGTGATATGGATAAAATCCAGCAAACGGTGTTATCAATCTCTGAAATTGATAAAGTTGATATTGTCCCTTGTATATTCTCTGGTGCCGTTAGTAAACAAGAGACACAACCAGCAGCAAGTGCCAAAACAAATGTTGTAAAGTCTGCAACTACTACTCCAACTCCTACCCCTGTAGCGACGAATGCTGATAAGAAGAATAAAAGTGGTCAATCGGTACGGGTTGATATTGATAAACTAGATGCCTTATTGAATCTTGTGGGTGAACTTGTCATTAATAAAACCAGATTAGAACAAATCGGCATTACCCATCGCTTAACAGATTTGGTAGAAACCATTGAACAAATGGATCGTGTTACCACTGATTTACAAAGTGTTGTTATGAAAGTGCGCATGGTGCCAGTTGGACAAGTATTTAATCGTTTTCCACGAATGGTACGAGATTTATCCCATGGTCTCAATAAAGAAATTAATCTTATTATCCAAGGTGAAGAAACAGAACTCGATCGTACAGTTATTGATGAAATTGGCGATCCCTTAGTCCATTTATTACGTAACTCAATTGACCATGGCATTGAAAAGCCAGAAGAACGGGAAGCAAAGGGCAAAAATCCTATTGGTGAGATTCGCTTAATCGCTAGACATGAAGGTAATAACGTTATCATCATGGTTGAAGATGATGGTAAAGGTATTAATCCTGATATTATCAAACGTATTGCTGTTGATAAGGGGCTAATTAATCAAGCGGAAGCTGATAAAATGGAAGCGAATGAAGCTGTTAAATTGGTATTCTTACCTGGCTTTTCAACGGCTGAGGTTGTTACGGATGTTTCCGGGCGCGGAGTAGGTATGGATGCTGTCAAGAATAAAATTGAATCCCTTGGTGGTATGGTAGACGTAGAAACTAAAATTAATGAGGGCAGTAAATTTAAGATTCGCTTACCTCTAACTCTTGCGATTATTCAAGCTTTATTAGTCAAAGTATCAGAAGAAATTTATGCAGTTCCCTTAGGCTCCATTGATAGTACGATTAATATTAAATCCTCCGATATTAAAACAGTACAAAATAAAGAGGTGTTTTTAAGCAGAGGGCAAATCATTCCGATTGTAAGGTTGGCCCATGTGCTTAATATTCCTGAGGCTCAGCAAGAAGAACAAGAGGAGCAAGAAGATTTATTTGTAGTTATTGTACATATAGGAGAATTGCGAGCGGGTATTATTGTTGATAATCTAATTGGCCAGCAAGAAATTGTAATAAAATCATTAGGTAAACTTTTAGCAGGAATTAAAGTGATTGCTGGTGCAACTATTTTGGGTAATGGTCAAGTGGCACTTATTTTAGATATCGCTTCTTTGATCCAATAAGGAGGTAGTGAAATATGTCAGAGCAAAAATATTCAAATAGTGAAGTGCAGCTAGTTATTTTTAAACTAGGGCGGGAAGAATACGGCGTGAGCATTCTGCAAGTGCAAGAGATTAAACGTATTAGTGATATTACAAGGGTGCCTCATACTCCCGATTATATTAAAGGGGTTATTAATTTGCGCGGTAGTGTGTTACCCGTTATTGATTTAAAGAATCGTTTAAATCTAGCACAACAAGCAATAACGGAGGATACACGCATTATTATCGTTAAGGTGGAAGAGTTATCAATCGGTATGGTAGTGGATGCAGTATCGGAAGTTATGACTATAAGTCAAGAAAATATTGACTCACCAGAGGTTGTAGCAGGCAGTATTTCAGCAAATTATCTAAGTGGCGTGGGTAAACTAGAGGATAGGCTCCTAATTTTACTTAATCTTGAAGAAATTATTGGTATGGGCCAAGAAGGAAATGAAATGTAGTTGTATTAGTTTATAAATGAGGTGTAAATATTGTCGGAAGAAATACTAAATCTATCGGTAAACCAACTTGATGCCTTGAAAGAAATTGGTAATGTTGGTGCTGGTAATTCAGCTACCGCTTTATCCCAATTGATAAATCGTAAAATTGATATGACCGTCCCACAAATAGCCATTATGCCTCTTGGTGACGTGCCAGATGTTGTTGGTGGCCCTGAAGCAATGGTGGTGGGTGTATTCCTACGGGTATATGGTCCGGCACCAAGTAGCATTTTATTTTTACTGCCGCGGGAGAGTGCTTTTTCTTTAGTTGATATGTTAATGGGGCGAGAACAAGGTTACACTACTTCACTTGACTCCATGGATGAATCTGCATTGATGGAAATCGGAAATATTTTAGCTGGTGCTTATTTAAATGCTTTGTCGCATTTTACAAAATTGACACTATTACCATCTATTCCAGCGTTAGCAATGGACATGGCTGGGGCGATTTTAAATGTTGTTTTAGTGCAGCTAGGTGAAATGGGAGACCATGCTCTTGTTATTGAAACGGAATTTGCAACAGAAAATGATGGTGTAAAAGGACATTTTTTCCTTATTCCTGATCCAGGCTCATTAAATACGATTTTGGCGGCAATAGGGGTGAAGGAATAATGTCAGAATTAATTAAAGTGGGGATGGCGGATTATAAAACCGGTCGTTTCCCAAGTAGCCTAATTAGTTATGGTTTAGGATCTTGTGTTGGGATTGCACTGTATGATGGAGTAACTAAGATAGGCGGACTATCTCATATTATGCTTCCAGATAGTACACAAGCTCGCTCAGCGGACAATCCTGCTAAATTTGCCAATACCGCCTTACCTATCATGCTCGATGAAATGATAAAAATGGGCGCCCTAAGATCACGTATTACTGCAAAAATTGCTGGTGGTGCTCAAATGTTTACTTTTGCAAATGCCACTGATATCATGCGAGTTGGTCAGCGTAATGCGGAAGCGGTGCGACTGCTACTCAAGAAAATGGATATTAAAATTATTGCAGATGATACGGGAGGAAATTACGGACGGACAGTAGAATTAAAACTAGATACAGGCATTTACCTTGTAAGGACCATTGATAAGGGCGAAAAAGAATTATAATCAGGGGGTGATAGAGTGCTTAAGCTACGCATTGCTTTGGGCTTAGCATTAATTGTTGGCTCTCTGACACTATTAAATGGTTTTTTATATGGTGCTAGAACAATGACTGTTCTCTATCGAGTCATCATTTCTGTAGTAATTTTTGCTTTTATCGGTTATGGTTTTGGAATTATAGTTGAAAATTTTTTACAACGTTTACTCAGTAAAAGTACCGAGGAAGAACAAAAAAAAGTGATTAACGAAGAGGAAGGTTCAGAAGAATTACCTGTAGAAGCTGAATTTAACCCATTTACCTCTGACAATTTTGAACAGATATCGCGCCCCGAAGAATGATATATCTAAGTAGGTTGGGGGTAGTTAAATATGATAGAGAGTAATCAATCTCAAAATGAGCAAATTATGAAATTATGGTTTACGTATCAGCAGAATAAAACTGCTGAAATACGTGAAAAATTAATTGAATCCTATCTGCCCTTAGTTAAACTTGTTGCAAGTCGTTTAGCAATTAGTTTACCTCAGCATGTAGATAAAGATGATTTGATTAGTAATGGTTTTTTTGGTCTCCTTGATGCCATCGAAAAATATGATCCTTCTCGGGGGATTAAATTTGAAACTTATGCAGTAGTTCGCATTCGAGGTTCCATATTAGATGCAATCAGGGCACAAGACTGGTTGCCAACTAGCGTTCGGCAAAAAGCAAAACAATATGAACAAACCATTGCTAAGCTCGAAAATGAATTGGGAAGATCGGCATCCGATGAAGAAGTGGCAGGATCTCTAGGGATTTCAATGAATGATTTATATTCTTTAATCAACCAGCTGAATGCCAGTACAATCATCCCATTGGAGGACTTTACAAAATCTGAAACCTCGTCCAATCATTCAAATAATCCATCGGAGCAAATCGAAGTAGATGAAGTAAAAAAGGCACTAGCAAAAGCAATTGATAAATTACCAGAGAAAGAAAAATTAGTAGTCTCATTATATTACTATGAAGGCTTAACTTTAAAAGAAATTAGTATCATATTAAAATTATCAGAAGCACGTATTTCACAACTTCACACAAAATCAATTTTTAGATTACGCGGAGCCCTATCACGGATTAAATCAAGTTTTATTTGAGATATTTAAGGGGTGAAAAGGTATGGCTGATGTTGAGCAAGTTAAGGAAGAAGCAAAAGAAGTTATAGTCAATGAAACACCTAAGGTAATTACCCCGGCAGAACCAGATGTTCGAGTTCTTATTGCACGAGATCGGATGGAGGCTTCACTAAGTATAAACATTCCCAAAGGAAGTCGCCCCTTAGACATGGAAGAAGTATTAGAAAAAGTCAAAAATAATGGTGTTGTATTTGGTATTGACCATGAATGGGTTAAAAAAGCATATGATAGCTCTGGCTTTAGTGTAGTCTTTGCCAAAGGGGTCGCACCTGAGAATGGTACGAATGCATCCATTAAATTTCATGTTGATATGGAAAATAAAGGACGACCTGATGAAATGGCTGATGGTAGCGTAGATTTTAAAAATCTTAACCTATTTACCATGGTACAGCAAGGTGACTTGTTAGCAGAAAAAATTCTTGCTACGCCAGGTACTGCAGGAATGGATGTTTTAGGTAATACTCTCCCAGCTAAACCAGGCAAGGATATTCCTCTTCCCTTAGGGAAAAATGTACAAGTTGGTGAAAATAATACCCTGTTAGCCATGATTCCCGGGCAACTCCTTATTGCCAATAATAAAATAAATGTAGTGCCGGTTATTGAAATTAAAGAAGATGTAGATGTGTCTACTGGTAATATTGAATTTAATGGGGATGTTACGGTACGCGGCTCGGTGCAACCTGGGTTTTCTATAAAAGCAGAAGGCAATGTAGAAATCTATGGAACGGTTAGTGGTGGCACTGTAGAAGGAAGAAATGTAGTTATTAAAATGGGTATTCAAGGAATGCATCGCGGTTATGTCAAGGCCAAGGAAAATGTAGTTGCAAAATTTGTTGAAAATGCAACGGTACATGCGGGTGTAGATGTATTAATTGGTGATGTAGTGTTAAATTCTCGAATTACTGCTAGCAAACGAGTAATCGTAGAAGGAAGACGAGGTTTAATTGTTGGTGGTACTATTATGGCGGGGGAAGAAATTCGTGCTAAAATTGTAGGTACACATATGGCAACGATTACGGCTCTCGAAGTTGGTGTGAATCCTAGTTTACGAGAAGAATACCAACAAATAAAAGGTGAAGTTAGAAAAGTAGAACTTAATATTGAAAATACCCAAAAAGCATTAAGTGTGTTAAGGTCTATGGATCAAAGTACGATGCCGCCCGACAAACGAGAAATGCTTTTAAAATTGACAAAGGCTCAATTTCATCTGGTTGGGCAAGGGGAAACAATCCGCAACCGGATTGTCGCAATTGAACAGGAATTTGAAGAAATGCGCGATGGTCGTATTAAGGTATTAGATACTATCTATCCTGGTGTAAAGGTTGTTATTGGTACACTTGTTAAGCCCATTGGGGAAGACTTAAAATTTACCTGTTTATATGCTCAGGACGGCGAGATAAAAATAGGCACATATAAATAATAAAACTTCTACTATAAGGTTTTATTATTTATATGTAGTTTAAGGATGGTGTGTATTTTGACGATTCGACCAGTAGATTTACAAGTTGTGATTCCTAGAGTTACAGAAGTGGCCAAAACACAGCATACTACTAATCAACAAGACACTTTACAGCAACAACAGTTTGCAGGACAATGGCAGCAAATTGCCGCCAATCGTCAACAGCAGGTGCAAGGCACCAAAAAAGATGAAACGAAAGTTGGCAGGGAGAGACATACCCAAGAACACAGTAATGAAAAAGAAGGACAAAAGCAGCATGAAGACAAGCATTCTGATGCTGATATGGAAAATCATCCTTCTAATCAAGACCCTGTAAGGGGCAATTTAATTGATATAAAAACCTAAGTGCGATATTGTCAGACTGGTGTGATGAGGTGTTAGTATGCTTTCCAGTATTATTATTCTAATCGTTGTTGTAGTTATTTTAATTATTTTTTATAAAAGAGATATGCTATTAAAAATGTTCTCTCTTAATGTTACATCATCGACGAATCAATTTCAGCAACAATTAGAACAAACAGCAGATATTGTAATTAAAAGGCTAGAAGAACAAATTATTCATTTGGAATATTTATTAGAAGAAGCAAATGAAAAAATCACCAAATTGGATGATAAAATTCAGATTGCTCAAAAAATTGTAGAAAATAAAACAACGAATGTAACTCGATATTTAAATGAACCTAAAAAACCACTACCAGATAAGAGTTTAGAGGAAGTTAAAGCTATGAGTTTTAATCCAATCAATAATATTGCTATTGCTACAAATGAGGTTGCTCACTTGAGTATCGATAATTATAAAGAATTAGCACGAAATGATAAAAGAAATTCTATCATAGCCATGGCTGATGATGGGTATGATATTACTGAAATTGCTCAAGCGACGGGGATTAGTAAAGGTGAAATTATGCTGCTTTTGCAGTTGAATAAAAGATAAAAGCGTTACTAGTAACAATTTGTATTTTAAATATAAAAGAAACTTGTTATATAGAATCGAATGTGCTATAATTATTGTTGTTGCAAATCCACACGCACTCTAATTTTGTTTACTGTGCCAATTATTGGTGTTAGACAAAAAATGCAGACTGCGGCGGTATATTAACAGGAGGTGTAGGTATGTCAGTAATTTCAATGAAACAACTTTTAGAAGCAGGTGTTCATTTCGGACATCAAACAAGAAGATGGAACCCTAAGATGGCTCCTTATATTTTTACGGAGCGCAATGGTATCTACATAATTGACTTACAGAAAACAGTCAAAAAAGTAGATGATGCTTATAATGCAGTACGTGAGATCGCTAAAGATCAAACAATTTTGTTCGTTGGAACAAAAAAACAAGCACAAGATGCAGTAAAAGAAGAAGCAATCCGCTCTAATATGTACTACATTAATGAGCGTTGGCTTGGTGGTATGTTAACAAACTTCCAAACCATTCAAAAACGTATTAAACGTTTAAAAGAATTGGAAGATATGGAAGAAAAAGGAGTATTTGAAGTGCTTTCTAAGAAAGAAGTTCTTACTCTTCGTCATGAAATGGAAAGACTGCAAAAGTTCCTTGGCGGTATCAAAAATATGACTAAATTACCAGGCGCTTTGTTTATCATTGATCCTCGTAAAGAACGCATTGCTGTTGCCGAAGCTAAAAAACTAGGTATTCCTATTGTAGCTATTGTTGATACGAATTGTGATCCGGATGAAATTGATTTTATCATTCCGGGTAATGATGATGCAATTCGTGCTGTAAAACTGCTTACTGCTAAAATGGCAGATGCTATTTTGGAAGCAAGACAAGGCGAACAAGTAGAAGAAGCAGAGTAATTTTTATATAACAGAGGGTAAGGGGGACAACGTATGTTTAACCCTTACCTTTAATAGTAGACAGGAGGAATTGATATTTATGATAACTGCTGAAATGGTAAAAGAACTGCGCCAAACCACTGGTGCTGGCATGATGGATTGTAAAAAAGCTTTAGTAGAAACAAAAGGCAATATTAGTGAAGCTGTCGATTATTTGCGTGAAAAAGGGTTAGCAGCGGCTGCAAAAAAAGCAGGACGTGTTGCTACAGAAGGCGTTGTTGAAGCTTACATCCATGCAGGTGGTCGTGTTGGTGTTATGGTTGAACTTAACTGTGAAACGGATTTTGTTGCCAAAACAGATAATTTTAAAGGTTTAGCAAGAGATATTGCTATGCAAATTGCTGCTGCAAATCCTACTTGTGTTCGTCGTGAAGAGGTTTCTCCTGAAGTAGTAGAACATGAAAGAGAAATTCTTAGAGCACAAGCTTTAAATGAAGGAAAACCAGCTAATATTGTAGAAAAGATGATTACTGGTCGCGTTGAAAAATATTATAAAGAAGTATGTTTGATGGAACAAGCTTTCATAAAAAACCCAGATCAAACAATTACTCAACTTATAAATGAAACTATCTCTAAAATTGGTGAAAATATTTCCATTCGTAGATTCACTAGGTACCAACTTGGTGAAGGTATGGAGAAAAAATCTAACGATTTTGCTGCTGAGGTAATGGCTGCGGTTAAACAATAAGAGAACACTTTAGTGTTCTCTTATTTTCTAAGGTTTATTAAAGGATTTGTTATAGATTTGTAGAATTGATATGGAAGAATAGGAGGGGTACACTTGGTTACGACAAAATATAAACGGGTAGTCTTAAAACTTAGTGGCGAAGCTCTAGCGGGGCAACAAGGGTATGGTATTGATCCATTGGTGGTTGACTCTATTGCTCGTCAAATAAGAGAAGTAAGAGAAACCGATCTTCAAGTTGCCATCGTCGTTGGGGGAGGAAATATTTGGAGAGGTTTAGCAGGCAGTGCCAAAGGGATGGACAGAGCTACTGCTGATTATATGGGTATGTTAGCTACTGTGATGAATTCTCTTGCTCTTCAAGATGCTTTAGAACAATGTAATGTGGATACTCGTGTACAAACTGCAATTGAAATGCGGCAAGTCGCTGAACCTTATATTCGTCGGCGGGCTATTCGTCATTTAGAAAAAAACAGAGTCATTATTTTTGCAGCAGGCACTGGTAATCCTTATTTTTCAACGGATACTACTGCGGCACTACGAGCTGCGGAAATTGAAGCAGATGTGATTTTGATGGCAAAGAAAAATACAGATGGTGTGTATGATTCAGATCCTAGGCTCAATCCGGATGCTAAAAAATTCAATGAACTAGCTTATATTGAAGTGTTACAACGTGGCTTAGGTGTTATGGACTCCACAGCCATAAGTTTGTGTATGGACAATAAAATTCCAATTGTTGTATTTAGTATTGATGAGCCCGGTAATATTTTAAAAGCAGCCCTTGGACAAGATATCGGCACTATTGTGGGGGGATAATAGATCATGATTAAAGAAATTTATGCTATTCATGAAGAAAAAATGAAGAAGGCCTTAGATGCCTTACGTAGAGAATTTAGTACCTTACGAGCTGGGCGAGCTACGCCAGCACTCTTAGATAAGATTATGGTAGATTATTATGGTACACCTACACCTATTAGCCAAGTCGCTAATATTTCCGTTCCTGAACCACGGATGATCACCATCCAAGCTTGGGAAAAAACCATGATTGCTCAAATTGAAAAATCAATTTTAAAGTCAGATTTAGGGATTACTCCCAATAGTGATGGTGTCATTATTCGACTTAATATTCCCCAACTTACCCAACAAAGACGCACAGAACTTGTAAAAGTAGTGCATAAAAAAGCCGAAGAAAACCGCATTGTTATTCGTAATGTACGCCGAGATGCGAATGATGCTATTAAAAAGCTTGAAAAAGAAAAAAGCATTTCTGAAGACGAAGCTAAAAAAGCACAAGATGATATGCAAAAACTTACAGATAAATTTATCAAAGAAGTAGATAGTATCATGAGTTCCAAAGAAAAGGAAATAATGGAAGTGTAACATATGGATACAGTTGCCCAATCTTTATGTGAGATTAAAAAACAGTTAGATGAAGCTAATCTACCATATATTGTATCACTCACTCATCCCTCACGTGCTGTGACAAATTTAGATGAAAAATCCCTTTATGTTATTCGACAAAAAATTGATACAGAAGGTGTTTATCATCTACTTGCCGCTGCCAAAATGGGGAAAGGGTAGTGCTTTAGTATGCAGTGCCTGTGTGGCGGTTGCCCTGGTGGTGCTATTTGGCTCCATGATTGGAAACCCCCTCACTTGAGGGGGTTTTATTTGTTTATTACATTACCTTGGAGGGCAGAATATGTGGAAAAAATGGTTTAGCAAAAGTCGTAAAAAGCTAGAAAGTTATGATCACTTAGAGCTTGAAAATATGCCAAAACATATTGGGATTATTATGGATGGTAATGGTCGTTGGGCTAAAAATAAGGGATGGCCCCGTGCTCTTGGTCATAGGGCTGGGGTAGAGAGTTTACGCGGTATCGTTACAACCGCTGTGAATATAAAGCTTAACGTACTAACTGTTTATGCTTTTTCTACTGAAAATTGGAAAAGGCCCATGGATGAAGTAAGCTTATTAATGCGATTGTTTTCCGAATACCTAGATAGTGAAATAGAGGAATTACATACTAAAAATGTGCAAATACGGTTTATTGGAAATATCCATGGACTAGCAATGGAACTACAAGAAAAAATTGATAAGACACAAAGATATACAAAAAATAATACGGGCTTAGTTTTTAATTTAGCTGTTAATTATGGCGGTCGAGCAGAAATTCTACAATCGGTTCGCAAACTTGGAGAAAAAATTGCCAACGGTGAGCTGTTAGCGGAAAATATTACAGAACAGAATATTAGCGATCATTTATATACCAGTGGTTTACCAGATCCTGACCTCTTAATTAGACCAAGTGGTGATTTTAGGATAAGTAATTTCTTGCTATGGCAATCAGCATATACGGAATATTGGTTTACTGATATCTATTGGCCTGACTTTACACCAAATCATTTAATGAAGGCCATTGAGGATTATCAGAAACGTGAACGAAGATTTGGTGGCTTGAAGAAATAAGAGTACAAGTGGGTGTTTTAATGCTTGGTAAACGAATTTTAACAGCAGTTATTGGCATACCTGTTGCTATCTATGTAATAAATTATGGAGAATGGTTGTTTGCCACTACAATTCTTATTCTTGCACTCTTGGCCTGGCATGAATTTTATACTATGTTGCAGAATAAAGATATTACAGTATGTTATTCTTGGGGATTTCTTATAAACTTACTTATCCTAGCTTGTGCATGGCTAGGAAACTCTCAGGAACTTGTGATGCTGCTCTTTGCTGCCACCGTCTTATCCTTGCTGCGCATTATAACTTCTCGTACAAAGTTTACGGTGGTTGACGCTGCTTTTTCAATACTAGGAATTTCCTACATCGGAATTTCCTTTGCTCATTTATTGTTGCTTAGGTATACGGATTTTTCCTTATATTTTATCACTCCTTGGGGAACATTATCTGCTGGTGCAGGATATTTATGGTTGGCTTTTCTTGGTACCTGGGCAAGTGATACCTTTGCTTTTTTTGTAGGTTCTTATTTAGGTAAACATAAATTATGCCCTCAAATTAGTCCTAATAAAACAATAGAGGGATTCCTAGGTGGTTTATTTGGCAGCATGATTGCCATTGTATTGTTAGGAAGTATGTTTAAAATCCCAATTTATCATAGTGTCATCATGGGTATACTAGTAGGTGTTGCGGCGCCAGTGGGTGATTTAGTAGAGTCTTCCATAAAGCGTTTTGCTCAGGTGAAGGATTCCGGGAATATTTTACCTGGCCATGGTGGTATTTTAGATCGTTTTGATAGTATATTATTTACAGTTCCTGTTATCTATTACTATTTACATGGCTTTGTATTGGGATAATACTCTATTCCAGTATTGGTAATAGCAGTCGGCTAAAAGGAGAATAGTAGAATGCAACAGATTGGAATTTTAGGCAGTACAGGTTCCATTGGGACGCAGGCCCTAGAAGTAATTGCTGCCAATCAGGATAAGTTTTGTGTAAAAACAGTAGCAGCTTATCATAATGATACATTATTAGAAGAACAAATTGAGTACTTTAAGCCGGAAATTGCAGTACTTGTTGATCGGGATGCTGCAGATAGGTTAGTACGCAGATACTCAGGCCCTACTCTCATTTTAACAGGTGAAGAGGGATTGATTGAGGCCGCTACTCATACTAAGGTGGATACCGTGCTCACTTCATTAATGGGCTTTGCGGGCCTTAGGCCTACCATTGCTGCTATTGAGGCAGGGAAAAATATTGCCTTAGCCAATAAAGAAACACTAGTCGCTGCTGGTGAATTGGTAACGAACCTTGCCAAGGAAAAGGGAATTAATATTTTACCTGTCGATAGCGAACATAGTGCAATTTTCCAGTGTTTACAGGGAGAAAATAGAAAAAATATCCACAAAATTATTCTAACAGCTTCTGGAGGTCCTTTTCGGGGGTTTACTCGTGAAGCATTGCAACAAGTTACAGTAGAAGATTGTTTACGTCATCCTAATTGGTCCATGGGCAAAAAAATTACAGTGGATTCGGCCACTCTTGCGAATAAGGGACTAGAAGTCATTGAAGCACGATTTTTGTTTGATGTTGATTATTCTCAAATTGATGTTGTAGTTCATCCCCAAAGTATTATTCACTCCATGGTTGAGTTTAATGATAGTTCTGTCATTGCTCAATTAGGGAAGGCGGATATGCGACTACCCATTCAATATGCTTTTACATATCCAGATCGGGTGGTGGCAAACTATCCAAGATTAGATTTTAAAACCTTATCAGCACTAACTTTCTCTGAACCAGATATTGTAACCTTTCCAGCATTAGAACTTGCTTTTCATGCAGGCCGTCGAGGTGGGACATTGCCTTGCGTTTTTAACGCTGCGAATGAAGTAGCCGTAGCTGCTTTCTTAGAAGGTAAGATTAGATTTCTTGATATTGTAACCGTTATCCATAGTGTAGTGCAACAACATACGCAAGTACAAATACC
The DNA here is from genome assembly GCA_027492445.1 of Sporomusaceae bacterium. Lineage (GTDB taxonomy): Bacteria > Bacillota > Negativicutes > DSM-13327 > DSM-13327 > CTSoil-075. The sequence goes on from JAPUES010000103.1 coordinate 13,007, forward strand.
TAAGCTACAGGATATTTATGACGCGGATTGTTGGGCTCGTACTCAAGCTAATGAAGTCTTACGGGCTATCATTACATAAATAGAAAAGGAGGGGTTTCATTGTTAACAACAGCTTTAGCGACTATTTTTGTATTTGGACTCTTAGTATTAGTTCATGAGTTAGGTCATTTTTTTACTGCAAAGATGGTGGGTATGCGTGTCGATGAATTTGCTATAGGCTTTGGCCCTAAAGTAATTAGTTATAAGCATGGAGAAACCTTATACTCATGGCGCAGTATCCCTCTTGGTGGATTTAATAAAATTGCAGGCATGGATCCTGATGAAGAACAAGATGAATTTTCCTTTTATGCAAAATCCATACCAGCTAGAATGCTCGTCATTGCAGCGGGGTCTCTTATGAATTTCCTATTACCAGTGGTGTTATTTATGACCATTTTTTTAAGCTCAGGGATTGATACGCCTTCCCATGAGCCGATTATTGGTAATATTTTTCCTGATAAACCAGCGGCTAGAGCGGGATTAGTAGTAGGTGACCGTATTTTGACGGTAAATAGTAAAGAAATTGATTCATGGCAGCAGTTTGTGAATATTATTCAATCCAATGCTAGCCAAAAACTGATTTTACAATATGAACACAATGGTAAAATAGAAACGGCGACCATTGTACCGGAATACGATGAAAAAGCCAAGCGGGGAATCATTGGCATTATGCCCCAGCTGAATAAGCATCATCCTGGGTTTATTGAAGCCATTGGTTTGTCTGTTAAGCAGACTTATTTTGTAGCTAGCAGTATGCTCGTTGGTATTGGGCAAATGATTACTGGTGAAGTTGCTGCTGAGGTGGCAGGTCCTATCGGCGTGGCCCAAATGGCGGGTGAAGTGGCACAACTTGGATTAATGCCTCTTTTGCAATTTGCCGCATTTTTAAGTATTAATTTAGGGCTTATTAATTTATTACCGGTACCTGTTCTTGATGGCGGACATCTCGTAACCTTAGCTGTAGAAGGGGTGCGTGGGAAACCCTTAAATAAGAAACACATGCAATTTATTCAAATGATTGGATTTGCATTATTAATGGCAATATTTCTAATGGCAACCTTTAAAGATCTTTCAAGATTAAAATTATTTTAAAGTGTGCTTATAGTTAGAGTTGTCAGCAAAGAAATGAGTGAGATAATGAAACGTAGAAAAACATCTTCTTTACAGGTAGGTACCGTAAGGCTTGGCGGAGAATTTCCGGTAGCGGTACAATCCATGACCAATACAAAAACTGATAATGTAGAGGCAACAGTGGCCCAAATTAAGGAACTTACCTTAGCTGGTTGTGATATTGTAAGAGTGGCCGTGCCAGATATGGCAGCTGCTCGGGCCATTGAGCAAATAAAGGAGAAGGTAACGATTCCTATTATTGCTGATATTCATTTTGATTATCGCTTAGCGATTGCTGCCATGGAAAGTGGTGTCGATGGTCTTCGCATTAATCCTGGTAATATTGGCGACCCAGAGCAAGTAGCAATGATTGTTGCCGAAGCAAAGAAACGCCATGTTCCCATTCGCATTGGTGTCAATGCTGGTTCTTTGGGAAAAAGCATACTAGAAAAGTATGGCGGTCATCCTACCCCTGCTGGCATGGTAGAAAGTGCGCTACAACATATTGCGATTTTAGAAAAACTAGGGTTTTATGATATTAAAATATCCTTAAAGGCTAATGATGTTCCCATGACCATTAAGGCTTATCAATTAATGTCGGAAGCTGTGAAGTATCCTTTGCATTTAGGCATAACAGAAGCAGGAACCATAAAATCAGGTATTATTAAGTCGGCAGTGGGTATTGGCGCTCTCCTTGCACAAGGCATTGGGGATACCATTCGCGTTTCTTTAACAGGTGACCCTGTAGAAGAAGTGCGGGCTGCCAATGAAATTCTCAAATCCTTAGGCCTTAAGGAATATGGTCCAACCCTTGTATCTTGTCCGACTTGTGGGCGCTGTAATATTGATTTGGCAGTTATTGCTGAAGAGGTGGAGAAAAAACTAAGCACGATTCAGAAGCCTTTTAAAGTGGCAGTGATGGGCTGTATTGTCAATGGGCCAGGGGAAGCTCGTGAAGCAGATATTGGTATCGCTGGCGGGAACGGGCAAGGAATTGTCTTTCGCAAAGGGGAAATTATACAAAAAGTTACGGAAGAGCAATTAGTATCTGTATTATTTGCTGAAATTGATAAGCTCGTTGAGGAGGAAAAATAAATTATGCGTGTTTCACAGTTATATGCTCCTACATTAAGGGAAACTCCGGCTGAGGCCGAAGTTATAAGCCATCAGTTAATGTTGCGGGCTGGGATGATTCGTAGAGCAACTGGCGGTATTTATACCTATATGCCCTTAGCTCTTAGAACACTTAGAAAGATTGAAACCATTGTACGCGAGGAAATGGATGCTAAAGGTGGTCAGGAACTCTTAATGCCGATTATGCAGCCAGCTGAAATGTGGCAAGAAACAGGCCGCTGGGATGTTTATGGCGAGGAAATGTTTAGACTCAAGGATCGTCATAACCGAGCTTTTTGTCTTGGACCTACTCATGAAGAAATGATTACCACCTTAGTTCGTTCCGATGTACGCTCCTATCGTCAATTGCCTTTAAAATTATATCAAATTCAAAATAAGTATCGGGACGAACGGCGTCCCCGCTTTGGCTTAATGCGTAGCCGTGAATTTATTATGAAAGATTTATATTCCTTTGATAAAGATGAAGAGGGTCTTACTGAATCTTATGATAAAATGTATGATGCCTATACCAATGTCTTTACTCGTTGCGGCCTTACTTTTCGCGCAGTAGAAGCGGATGGAGGGGCGATTGGTGGCAGTGGTACCCATGAATTTATGGTTATTGCTGATTCTGGGGAAGCAGCGATTGTCTATTGCCCGGCTTGCGAATATGCAGCGAATGTTGAAAAAGCCGAATTAAAGCCGATTGTGATACCAGAAGAAACTTTAAAGCCATTACAGGTCGTAGATACTCCTAATGCAAAGTCCATTGAAGCCATCTGTGGTTTTCTTGGTATAACTGGGGAGCAAACGATTAAAACTATTGTTTATAATACGGACAAAGGGGTGGTTTTAGCCTTAGTTCGTGGGGATCATGAAGTAAATGAAGTAAAAGTACAAAATATTGTTCAATGTTTGACCATTGAACTTGCAGATGAAAAAACAATAACAGAAGCCCTAGGAAGCAGTGCTGGCTTTATTGGACCAGTTGGTACTCCATGTGCGACTGTTATTGCCGATAATACGGTTATGAATATGTATAATGCTGTTTGTGGTGCTAATGCACCGGATCAGCATTATATAAATGTGAATGCAACACGGGATTTTACGCCTCATTTTATTAATGATATTCGTCATATTCAAGAAAATGACCCCTGTCCTCATTGCTCTTTGCCCGTAAAAACTGCCCGGGGTATTGAAGTCGGACAAGTATTTAAACTACATACGAAATATAGTGAGGCCTTAAAAGCTACTTATTTAGATAATAATGGTCGAGAAAAGGCAATGGTAATGGGTTGTTATGGCATCGGGGTTAGCCGTACCATGGCAGCAACCATTGAACAGCATCATGATGAAGCAGGGATTATTTGGCCAGTGGCCATTGCCCCTTATCATGTCGTTGTGGTACCCATTAGTGGCAAGGATGAAGCGCAAATGTCTTTGGCTCAGGAAATATATGAAAGTTTAAATAAAAATGGTATTGAAGCTGTCTTTGATGATCGCAATGAAAGACCAGGCGTGAAGTTTAAAGATGCAGATTTAATTGGTTACCCTTTAAAAATTACCGTAGGCCCTAAAGCCATCAATGATAATAGTATTGAAGTGAAAGTACGACGCAGCGGAGAAGTTTTTGATTTTACCATGGAAAATTATTTAGGTGAAATTAAAGCTTTATTAGCAAAACTATAGGCAATTAGTTTTTCCATTCTTTCCAAATTTCGGGACAGTAGCCAATGGTAGCGGCTGCTGTTCCGTTTCTAACAATCGGCGTTTTAAAAAGAGAAGGGTGCTCGAGGAGTATACTTTCTCGATTATGGACAATATATTGTAGATTAAGTCTTTGATAATCTTTACTGTGGGTATCAATTAGACTTTTTATATCAACAAAACGCAGTACACTTTGTAATTCGCCTTTACTTAGTCCTTTTATTGTTAAGTCAATAAATTGATAGTTGATTTTTCTTTCTTTGAAATAGCGTTCTCCTTTACGTGAGTCTTGACATTTTTTTGTACCGAAAATTTGAATATTCATAGTTTCTCCTTCTTTCTAACAGTATCTCTTATTAAAATATCCTAACCACGATAGAAAAGCAATAATATTTCTGAGGTGTAGCATATGATTCAGAGTGAATTTAAAGCCCTCGTGGCAAGTAATGAAATGGATCTTAACAAAATAGCCAAGCATTTTGGAATTGATCGAAAATACAAGTGGGAAGAATCTTTGCGATTAGGAAATAGCGAATTACAAGGCATAATTGGGCAACCAGAATATAAAATGGTGTATATTTTTCATTTTGGCAGTTTAGTTTTTCTAAATTTCCAGCATCATGATATTATGGATTTTATGAATTATGTAAAAAAAATTGAAGTAGGAATTATTTATCCCAATCTCTTTAAATATGTGGATGATTATAAAATAGAAAGTAGTCTAGATGGTGTACTTGCTATTAATAATGAATATATGGTGACGAAAGAACAAGCTGATTACCAACTAGATATTGTTTCTATTATTTTAGCAAAATCAGTAGCGTTAGAAAAAATTGAGATGGAAATTTCTTCATTGCTAGATGATATTGAACATGTCGTAAATGATCTTCATCAAGGAAAACTAACAGTATCTGATGAAAAGTTAGCTAAAATGTCCGCTAGTATTTTAGAGTTTAAGCTTAGCACAATTTCTTATATTATGTTGTTAGATAAACCTGCGATTACTTGGAATCATGAAGAGGCGAGTGAACTCTTTGATGGATTAGCAGTATTGTTTGAATTAAATGAACGTTATGGAAAAAATCGTCATAAGATTGATACTTTAATGGATATTACGGAAGTTTTTTCTGGACTGGCCCATGCAAAACGTAGTACTCGCTTAGAATGGGCGATTATTATTTTAATTGTAATTGAAGTTATATTGTCTTTGTACGACCTATTTTTTAAGAAAATAATAGAGTCGTGAATAGGGGCTGAACGTAAGAGAAATAGTATAACTACATATTGATTGACCGATTGCAATGCTAAGAATATAATGTAATTGAAGTGATAGAGGGGGAAGAAGATTTGAATTTAATTAAAAATATGTTAGAATGTAAAACTTGGGCAGTAGTAGGTGCTACTGATAATAAAGAAA
>JAPUES010000104.1:0-8218 GCA_027492445.1 Sporomusaceae bacterium
GGCAGGCAGCTAGATAAAATAACACCCCGCCAATTATAATACTTAGCCAAGCTCCCTGCTCCGTCTCTACAATGAGACTACGAGGAGCAAGCATAATTTGGGCACCTATACAAGTTGCAATCACTACAATACCCAGTTGTACGGTTGACATATGTGTTTTTCTTTCTAAATTAGCCATCACCATCACCTATCCTTGTCTGGTCTTGAGCGCCAAATTCTTTAGTTCTTGTTTTTAAGAACTTGGCAGGCAATCGTACTATAGAATCCTTCCAGTCTGAAAATAAATCCACATTAAAAATTCCACCAACATAGGACTCACCAAAACTGCGTAGGGAGCAAAGATGTATTGTGACCATTAGAATTCCTAAGATAACACCGTAGAGGCCTAATATGGAAGCTAGAACCAGGATAGGTATTCTCAACCATCGTAATGCCATGCTAAAAGTGTAAGAAGGCATAGAATAAGATGCTAGAGCTGTTGTAGCAATTACTACTACCAATAATGGATTTATGATACCAGCCTGTACAATTGTTGTCCCTATAACGAGGGCACCAATCATACTGGCAGCACCAGAAATCTTCTTAGGCAGGCGCACTACCGCCTCTTGAAACACTTCTAGCAAGATTTCCATCATAACAGCTTCCATAAAGGAAGGGAAAGGACTGCGCGCCCTAAGCTCGGCCACAGTAATTGCCATAGAGGTAGGTAGCATTCCTGGATGATAGGACACGATAGCCACATAAATCGCCGGTAAATAAATAGCGATAAAGGCTGCCACTCCCCTCATCAAGCGGATAGAACTAGAAATGATGGGTTGTATTGTATAATCATCTGTAATTTGCATTAATGCATTATAAGTACACGGCACTATCATACTAGCTGGTGTACCATCGACAAGAATTCCTACCCGCCCTTCATATAATGCAGCCAACATTTTATCAGGCCGCTCAGTGGTCTGAGCCTGGGGAAAAGGTGTCCAAGGATGGTCAGCCAAAAATTCCTCTATGGTAGATGAGGTCAAGATTTTATCGACTTTTATCATCGATAACCGTTTCTCTACCTCTTCTACCAGTCCTGGTTTTACCAAATCCGCCACATATAAAACAGCAATGGATGTACGAGTACGCTCACCAATCCTTAAAATACGCAGTTTTAGCTCGGTATCGCGAGAACGACGGCGCAGGAGTACAATATTATCACGTAATGCCTCATTAAATGCTTCGTTAGGGCCTCGCAAAACATGTTCATTATCGGCTCCGCCAACACCCCGTTTCACATATTGAGCAGTGCCAATGCTTAAGACATCGCCTATGCCATCGATTAAAAGGAGGGCATTCCCCGTCATAATAGTCTCAACAGCAGCACTAGCTTGCTTTAAAACAGTTACCGCAGCCGCCCCGACAATATTTTGGGCAACACTCTCCATATCCATAAGTATTTTTTCTTGACTAGTCCCATTGCCACTCTTCGTCTGGTTCATAAGCGCTTCAATTACATTTTTTTCTAGACTCGTGGTATTGGTCATGTCCTCTAGATAAATAAGCAGTACTTTGCGTTTTTCGATATAAAAGGTCCGAAACTCTATATCGCCGCAATCGCGAAAAACGTCTCGCAATAAATTCTCATTCTCATCAAGTACGGTGGTAAAGATAAACGGTTCATCTAAAGGAGCAGATACTTGGCGTAGCTTTGTAATCATTTTTCTTATTTCTTCACTACATTCAGCGCTTTGGTTAGTCAAATTCCGTAAATGTGCCAACTCCTCCTTAGCTCTTTCTAAGGAAGCTCTCGGAATAACAGCAGAAATTTTGTGCACATTATATCGCTTGTCCTTTGCCATTCTCCTCCCCTCCCTAAGTAGTATTTTTTGCATTTTTGTTACATTTATACTAAAAAAAGCAAATACATATTCTTGCTCATTTCATCATAAGATATAGTTTATACGATTAGTAAAAAAGGATAACGCTCATGCAGATTACTATCACGAACCCCCAGATTATGTTTTTCTTATTTTTCTTATTTCCGCTTTTACTATTAGCTGTCATACTACTCGCCAAACCCATCCTCCGCCATATTATTAAGAGGATTACTGACCACTCTACAGCAATACTCTTAACGGATGATTACTCTAAAAACATCCTTGAGCTTTTACCATCACTTACCCGTTTTTCAATTATAAATTTAGTAGAAATGAGCTTACGCGCTCAGACGGGCAAGGCCATTAAACGTCCTTTAGGCTCTCCGAAACATCTTATGGGATACGATAACTTAATGTTTAATCCCCGCCAAATGACCGAGTTGTCCCTTCCTGAAGATACAAAAATGGACATGAGTGTAACCCTTGGTCCAAACGCAAAAAAGCCCATGACTATAAAAATCCCTCTTATGATTGCAGGAATGGCTTATGGTTTAGCTCTAAGCGAGGAAGCTAAAATAGCCTTAGCCAGAGCTTCAAAAACTTTAAATACAGCCAATTGTTCTGGGGAAGGGCCCTTCCTCCCCGAGGAGCCTAAAGAGTCTGGAAAGTTTGTTTTGCAAATTTGTCAATGGACCTGGGGAGGAAGAACCTTAGAGCAAATTGCTTCAGCAGATATGCTGGAAATCAAGATGGGGCAAGGAGCAGACGTAGGTACATCCAGTATTGCAGCCATCGAATTCGAAGGTAGAGCGCAAGTATTAGCAGGGCTAAAGCCTGATGAACCTGCTAAGGCATTACTAGCACCACCTGGGGTTGAAAAAGCTACAGATTGGCCTATCTTCATAAAAAACTTGCGTTTAAAAGCAAATGGCATTCCAATTGCATTAAAAATCATGGCAACGGATCGTCTGGAAGAAGAATTATCTATGGCAGTTACACTTGGTTTCGATGCTGTAATGATTGATGGTACCGGAGGAGGCTCTCATGCAACAGCCCCTATTAAACAAGATGATTTTGGCATACCAGGTTTACTGGCCTTGATTCGTGCAAAACGTTATTTAAAAAATCACCCCATTAGTTTAGTCATGTCCGGTGGATATTTCACACCAGGTCAATGTCTTAAAGCTCTCGCATTAGGGGCGGACGCCATTTATCTTGGTACAATTCCTTTATTCGCCTTAGGGCATGGTCAAACGGAAAAAGTTCTCCCTTGGGAGCCGCCAAGTACACTGATATATTATGATTCCCCCACCAAAACTCAGCTAAATATCGATCAAGCTGCTACCAGTGTGGCAAACACATTAACAGCTATGGTTGTCGAGATGCAAGACGCCATGCGCGCCTTAGGAAAGTCATCTTTAAAGGAACTTAGCCCTGACGATCTTGTGGCACTAGACTCTTATACCGCTGAAGTCACAGGGGTAAAGCTAGTATCTAGCCCCTCACTAATTGAGGCAACAAATTCATTACAGGCGCTAGAAGCATTACTTTACCAAGCCTATCGTCTTACTGCCTTTCAAGAAAAATTCATTACCATTTTACGTAATGACCAACTGGTAGACAAAATTGAAGCTTTAAAAACTGAATATCATACTTTTAAATCACATTAGAACTTAGCCGTGTAAAATAAAGGGTTACCTCAATGAGGCAACCCTTTATTTTTAAAAAAACTTTAACTGTTACTGTTCTTAGTTCCAGCGTTTTTCAATTGTCACGTCTTTAAAATAATGTCCAATAATATCTTCGGGTTTCTTCCCGATAGTAGCCATTTTGTTAGCACCCCACTGGGACATACCTACACCATGTCCATACCCCTTACCGGTAAAGGTTATCCCATCGCCACTCACATCCACCTTATCAAGCAGCATGGATTTTAACTTTGTGCTGCCAATCCCTACTCTAAACTCTGGTCCTGATATTTCCGTACTGTTATTAATTAGTAAGGTCGTCGTCCGTCCCGATGGTCCTTGCGTGCCAATTTCTATAGTATCGATAGTAGCCACTGTCTTTCCCAGTTTAGTCAATACATCTATTACTTCTTTTTCCGTAAAAGTGGCTGTCCAGTTTTGTACATCCGCTGGTGCTAACTCATCAGGGGATTGTACTGAGTGAATATAAGGAGGTTCATCATCTTTAAAGGCCAGCCCTTCCTTGGCCGATGCTGTAATGCCACCAGCGGAGGCATGAAACCAAGCCTGAATGGGTTTTCCTTGATAGGTAACAACCAAACCGCGGGTCATATCAATCGCTTTCTTTACGTTCTCATTGACGACTTTAGCATTATAAGCTTGAAACTCCTTAATGTCAGTAGAAGCTTGGGTACCCCGCTCTGGTACACCACCTTTTTCTTCAATGGCTTGTATTGTGAAGGTACGAGCTAGTATGGCCTGGGCTGCCAATGCTTCTACCGGCCATTCGCTTTTCATCTCTCCAGCCACCACACCTGCTATATACTCTTCCATTTTCATCTTTTTCTTTTCATTTGTCTCGTGCATAAACACCATAATATCAGGTTCATTGCCTTGCACCACCTGTTTTTGAGGCGTTGGTGGCTGAGCCAATGGCGCAGGTTCAGGTTTTTTCTGCGTCTGATCTAACATAGTGCATCCACTCATAACAAGGTTTACTACCAATACTAGCGCTATCAATAGATATCCTTTTTTATACTGCATTATTCTTTTTACCTCCTTAGATACGTTATGCTTAGTATGGTGTAAAACTACAAGATAAATGCATCAAAGATGTTTTATATGCAAAATATCCCCCCGGCCTAGCTAGCACTTACTATGCGATATATCGGCAAGGCCAAATTAATAGCAATCAATATACATACACCCAGCGCCCCTAGGGTATTGCCTTTTCTCCATAGCCAGTAGGCAAAGGTGCAGGCATGAATTCCTGCTAGTACAGCAGCTAGCACAAACAAATAGTTCACTTGTCTCCCTCCTGCACTTTAATCTGTAACGGCGGTCCGTAGCATCAGCCCTGTCCGACGGATTTGTGTCTCAATTTTTACAAAGACTTCAGCCTGCTGGTATTTATCATTCCATTGATAGTCTACAAACTCTTTATTACTCGAAAAAGCTGGACGCAAATAATAGCCGAAACCGGCCACATCCGAATGAAGCGCTTGTGTTCGTCCAATCAAGTTTCTCATTTCTTGTTCATTGACTTTGGATATTTGCGTTTCCAGTAAGTCTAAATAGCCTTTTTGTTCATAATTGATACCTGAATTAACGTTAGAGATATCTCCCTCCAACAGTATGTCAATGTGAATAACGGGGCGTCCTTTCACTAGTTCTGCTTTTATCTTCGGTTTTGAACCTAGGCGCAGGTTAATATTGACTAAGGATTTAGAATCAAGAGGATCTTCTACGGAAAGAAATCCACGTGGATATTCACCAAGGAGCATCGCTAACATCCGCGTTTCCGTGGTGCTTAACATACCAACCATCTTACCATTGTCAAAGATTGCCGTACCAGCGAACTCAAAAGGATTACCACCACTGCGGGGAATATCGCCAGCCTTATAACCACTATTCTTCCCACCAGGAACTTTTTGAGTACTGATTTCCCCCTTGCCAGTATTAGCGTTAATAGCAACTAACGTTATATAAGGCTGACCACTGTGACTTTTGGTCCTTGCATAATATTGATGCAAACTAGTACGTAATAAATACCCCGAATACTCCCCATTGGCGAGCATTTCTTCATAATATTTAGACATAGAGGTATTAAAGATAGGTTTATTGTTCTCTAATACCTCCTTAGCCATCCCCCTTGCAACCAAAACGAACATAGCACCACGGTATTCACGATAACGCATAAAAGGCGTCAATACTCTATCTACTCCGCTGCGGGCTAACTGTTCCCCTATGATTATTACCTTAGTGTGTGCCATGGATGGCATATGTTCGATTTGAGAATTAATCAGATTAAGGGCTTCTGCAATTGTGGAGACCTTATCTGTTATTATAGCCGTAGATTTACTAGCATCTGCTTTACCACCTTCCTGTTGAGGAACGGCAAATTGATAGCTGACAAGAATCATATCCTCCTCTGCTGTATCTAAGCCAATGGCAATTACATTGCCTACCTCATCAAGTTCTCTTGCGCCATTGCATCCGACAAGCAAAAAAGACATACAAAGTAGACCAATTACTATACTTAAGCGGAAGAACATGACTTATTCCTCCTCTTTTTTATAATGGTCCTAAGAAACAGCACTCCTGGAATTATATATATCCCTAGGTTGGATATTTGAACTATTAATTTATCCATTTGAATTGCATAGCCTATATCAGGAGGTAGCATGGCCAAATTAGCAATAATGATAACTCCTATGGGCACAATTGGCCTCATAGTAGGCAGTTTTAACAGTATAACAATGAGATATAAGCCAATGTATAAAAAGCCAGTAATCGACAGCAGGCCAATGATGACCCACACCACAACAAATAGGGCTTCAATACGTTGAATATATTGATTGAGATATACAAGGCGAGTCATTTCAAAGAAGGGCATGGCCTTTTCCGTGCCAATCGTTACATCAAAAACCATAATGTAGGCAAGTGAAAATATGATTCTCAGCCCCGCGACACCAACCGTTGCGTATACAGCAATGTCCTTAATTGTTTTACTATTTTGAAAGGCTGATCCTAAAAATAGTAAGGATAATATCCCCAAATTAAGCCCTGCTTCATTTATGCCTGAATATATGGCTGTCATGATGCCATTCCCTTGCCAAGGTGTAAGGTTATATGGAATATAAAAAGGACTAACGAGGGCAATGACCAACAAAAGCCCGCCCACCAAAAGAGGTAGCATAATATAGCCTGTGCGACAAAGGGCTTCGATACCTAAATAACATACTATACCAATCGTTACGGCATACCAGATAATCATGAATTGAAAGTTTACCTGTGGCAAAGCAGTAATCAATGTATACTCTGCATATTGCCGCAAAAGGAGGGCACTATTGGCAAAAAACATAATAATGTAGCCTATTATAATAAGCCATCCTCCTATTTTCCCCACTAGTTGCTGGCATACGGTTAAAAAATTTCCAGATACATTGTTCTTTACATAAATCATCATAAAAATCACTAGTAAGGGAATCATGGTAAAAATGAGCATCGTAAGCCATAAAAGTTGCCCGCTTTCTCGAAGATACTCAGATAACCCTGACAAAAACAAGCGAGGTATAACAAGGCTAAATACGAGCGCTATGCCCTCAGCAATCCCCAGGCTACCTACATGATAGGTATTCACGAGTCATCTCCTCCAATCGGCGTTTTCTCAGTCCAGGGCCTACTGATAATACCTTGGCGAATATTATCTTGGGTATTGAGTTCATCAGGGCGCCTTTCTTGCATATGTGTAGGCTTTCTCAAGATGATATCCCCTCCCGGAATAGTCTTAGGTGCTACTGGCGCCAAATAAGGCATACCAAAAGACTTCAATGAACATAGTATTGCCGTAAAAATAAAAAAACCACAGGCCATACCCACAAGCCCCATGACCATGGCCAGCACGATATAGATAAGACGTAACAAACGAAAAGTTGAGGCCAATCTATATTCAGGGATACTGTATGATGCAAGGCCTGTCACCGCAATCACAATAACCATGATAGGACTGACAATTTTAGCAGTTACGGCCGCTTGCCCTAGAATAATGGCGCCTACGATACCAAGAGTCGAACCCAGTATACCAGGGATGCGCAGTCCACCTTCACGAATAAGTTCAAAAGAAATTTCCATCAGCATTATTTCAATAAAAGTAGGAAAAGGCACTTGTGATCTAGCTGCTGTAATGGATAATAACAACTCAGTAGGTATAGCTTCTTGATGAAAGGTACTAATAGCAAGATATATACCTGGTAGCAACATAGAAATAAATCCACCAATCCAGCGAATCATACGTAAAATATTGGAATAATAATAATGCATAGAAAAGTCATCGGCAGAATGCATCAGTGTAAATATGGAAACAGGTACAATATGCCCGAAAGGGCTGCCATCTACTAGTATGGCGACTCGCCCTTCAGCTAAGTGTACAGCTACCCGATCGGGGCGTTCCGTTGACAAGGTTTGAGGAAAAGGGTTTTTAGGGAAATCTATAATGAGACTTTCAAGTATGCTCGAATCAATAATAAAATCTGTATCAACGCCTTGGATACGCCGTCTTATCTCAGCAACTAGTTCACGATTCGCTACAGATGCCAAATACATGACTGCACAATTTGAATGTCCTCGTTTGCCGACAGGTATCATCTCCGTTATCAAATCGCTAGAATG
>JAPUES010000104.1:8318-18209 GCA_027492445.1 Sporomusaceae bacterium
TTGAATGTCCTCGTTTGCCGACAGGTATCATCTCCGTTATCAAATCGCTAGAATGAATCATTGACCTGATGAGAGTTGTATTTACCCGCAGTACTTCCGTAAAAGCATTTTGCGATCCCCGTACGGACTGTTCTGTCGCCGGACGATCAACCCCACGATGCTCAAATCCTTTTGTTTCAATGGTTACAGCCTCATGGATGCCATCAAAGAAAAGTAGGGTATCTCCCGTATTAATGCCTTGCTGCACCTCCTTAAAACTACCCACCCGGGAGGCTTGTCCACTAGGTAAACACTGTTCAATAATAGTGCCAACTAAATCCTCAGTAGCTAGTTTTTGCTGCCCATTTCTCAATAACATTAATGGTTTCAATACTGTCATATTCACAATTTCTTTATCAGCAAGACCATCCATAAATACCAGCATAGCTTTTATTTCAGGCTGATCTGAAATTATAAGATTACGAAGGACAACATCCTTATTAAGAGGCAATTGGTATATTTCTTCAATTTTCTTTTGGTTTTCCTCTAGGCTAGTACTAATAGTCGCATCACTGTTATCCTTTACTAAAAGGGCACTACTCTCCCCTTGCTGTTTCCTTAAGGCAGTGTATTCCCCTTTCACTTGGTCTAACTTATCACTCCACTGCTCATTTTTTAAAATTTCAATAAGTTTTTCCATAGACAAGGCTAAACGTTTGGCATATCGCACCATGGCTGCAAATTGCTGCAGACTTTCTGATAAGTCTGGTGGCGGTGCATCCCAATCTTTCTCTTTTCTATCTTCCTTGGTTTCGTCTAATACAAAAGGGTCAGGCTGGGTGTTTGGTTGGTACACTAACAAATCTTTTATAGCGCTAAATGTTTTATTCATTATATTCTTCCCCATACCACCGCCTCCTATCACTGTTCATTATAGCTTTTACCAAAAGAATGTTTTTTAGTAAACGTAAAAAAGCCACAAAGAACATTATATTCTCTGTGACTTTTATATAAGATTATCTCAATACTCTATGATCCTAATTTTCGTTGTAGGATTTTTCCAGGAATCATCACTATCAAATTTAGAATTAAAATGGCAATGACAAGTAAAGCACCAATACCATTTGCAATATCAACTCTATCAGGGACCAAGCCAACCCCCATCACATACCAAAGATGTACTGCTAAGGTCTCACCAGCGGCTGTCACGTCAAAGTCTGCCATTCTCCTCGATACTGTAGTGCCAGCTGTAAATATTAAAATAGCTGTTTCTCCAAGGGCCCTGCCAGCTGTCAAAGTAATGCCGGTAATAATGCCAGGCAGAGCATTTGGCAGCACCACTCGCCAAATCGTCTGCCACTTCGTAGCACCAAGGGCTAGACTAGCTTCACGGTATTGAAGAGGAACTGCCTTTATGGAATCTTCCGTGACCCGTACTAACACCGGCAGATTTAGCAGCATCAGGGTCAATGCACCACCAATAATACTAAATCCCATACCAAGAATATTGACAAAAATAATCATACCAAATAATCCAAGTACGATGGATGGAACCGTTGCCAAGCTTTCTGTACTCAAGCGAATAATAGCCGTTAAACGATTCTCACTAGCATACTCGGCTAAATATACACCTGCACCAACGGCTAAGGGTATGGAAAAAAACAAAGATAGAAAAAGTATATAAAAAGAGTTGAACAATTGAGGTCCGACACCGCCACCGGCCGCAATTTCACTAGGCTTACCAAAAATAAAACTCCACGATAAGACAGGAATACCTTTATATAAAATATACACTAAAAAGGCAATCAATATTCCTAAAATAAGAACCGCCCCTAGGCACATGATTCCAGTGGCTAGTTTATCCATCGTTCGTGCTGACATTTATACCACCTTCCTTTTTGCAACATAACGCATAAGAAGAATCATACATAAGGAAATTAAAAGCAGTACTAATGCCATTAAAAATAAAGAATTACCCCAGGCTGAGCCAAAAGGCGTATTGCCCATTTCCACTACAATTTCACTCGGCAATGTAGAGGTAGGCATAAATAAAGACATGGCTAGTTGAGGAGTATTACCAATGACCATCTGCACGGCCATAGTCTCACCGATAGCTCGCGCCATAGCCAGAATAATGGCTGTCAATATTCCCGGTAATGCCGCTGGCAAAATTACATTCCATATGGTCTGCCAGCGTGTTGCGCCAAGAGCAAGAGAAGCTTCTTCCAAATTACGCGGTACAGAACGTATTGCATCTTCCGAAATACTGATAATAGTAGGCAGAATCATAACCGCCAAAATAAGAGATGCCGCCAATAATCCAAAACCCACATTGACGTTAAAATAAACTCTAATAAACGGAACTACAATGGTCAAACCAATAAAGCCATACACAACAGAAGGAATGGCCACATACAAATCCGTTGCCGGTCGCATAATTTCTCTAAACCAGGGAGGAGCAATCTTTGCCATAAATATAGCTCCTGCTAGTCCTAAAGGAGCTCCGAAAAGGATAGCGAGTACCGTCACTGCTAAGGAACCTGCAATAAAGCTTAGAGCACCAAATTGCTGTTCAGTCGGATCCCATTTAGCTGATAAAAAAAACTCTACTGGACTTACCTCTCGAAAGGTCTGTAAGCCTTGCCAACCAACAAAAATAATGATGGATAAAATTATTAATGCCATACAGCTGGCACTAGCAATAAAAATATACCGCATATAACGATCATATAGCATTTTAAATCGATGATCTTTTCCCACCAATTGCATATAAGCCTCTCCTTCTCATTCCATCTAATTAGATTTTACCCTATCTGTCACTCCTCTATGTTAGGGTAATGTTAAGAAATTGTTAAATTGTAAAAGTATTTATTGCCATAAAAAATACGCCTCTTGCGGCGCATTTATCTTTACACTTTAAACTGCGAAACTAGCTTCTCCAAATTATGAGACATACTATGAAGTTTCTCAACGGAAAAGGTAATTTCATGGGATGCCGTTGTTTGCTCCTGACATACGGCCGCGATTTCATGGGCACCGCTGGTATTACTAGCTGCCAAGACACTAATACTGCCAAGGGCCTGTACAGCTTGCTGACATAACCCAACTTGTGTTTGTGTTTCAGCGGTAATGTGATGGGCCTGCACTTGTACCTGACCTACAGCCTCCACAATTTTCCCAAAAGCAGTTCCACTGGTTTGAGCCATTGTTAGCCCTTGCTCCACCTGTGCAACACTTTGCTGCATAGCATCAACCGAACTATTCGTTTGTTCTTGAATTCTCGTAATCAGCACTGCTATATCTTTTGCGGCACTAGCTGACTCTTCGGCGAGTTTTCTCACTTCATCAGCCACTACAGCAAACCCTCGCCCAGCATCTCCCGCTCGCGCTGCCTCAATAGCTGCATTCAAGGCTAAAAGATTTGTCTGCTTTGCAATTTGACTAATCATACCCGTGATTGCACCAATCTCTTTGGTACTTTCCCCCAACAAACCAACAGCATTGGCCGTATCCGCAATTAAATTCTTTATATTTTGCATTTTTATAATCGTATTATCCATGATTTTCTGCCCTTTTACTGCTGTAGAGGAACACTCATCACTAGAAACTGCTGCTCGCCCAATACTATCTGAAACCTTCATGGTAATGGTTTCCAATTCTTCTAGCAGTTTCTCTGTTCGTTTTGTGTCTTTCTCCTGCTCAGCGATTTGCCCAGCAATGACTTCAACAGACTGGGCCACTTGAATACTCCCCACCCTAGACTGCTCGGATGTAGCGGCCACACTATTAGTTGATTCTAGCACAAGGGCCGATGAATCTTTTACCGACTGAACAATTTCCCGCAAGCTTACAATCATGCTATTAAAAGCGTTAGCAACAGTACCTACCTCATCATAATTTTGACCGGTGATAACATGGGTCAAATCCCCCTGAGCAACAATATCTACACCTACCGATAAGTCTTTGAGAGGTGCTAAGGCTTTTCGCGTAACCAATACACCAATCACGACAAAAATAGCAATAATTCCAACCGTGACCTTCATACTATCTTTTACCATATTATAAGCAGTTTGCAGCGCTACCTGTTTTGGGTAAGAGGAAATAGCAATCCAATCCGTATTGGCAATAGGCCGATAGGATATAAAATACTCAGCACCCCGGGATACTCCCATGGTAGTTCCCATTTGATTTTGAACCGCCTCTTTATAATACTCTTCAGCCAGTTCCTTACTTTCAGCAACTGCCGAAGCATCCCCTTGATAAAATACAGGTATTCGATTTTTGTTAATAATCGTTACTGAATAACCTGGATTTTGGGATAAAATCTGTTCTACTACCCCATTGATATTTTGCAACGATATCCTAGCTCCGAGTATTCCTTGTACAGCATTATTCTCGCCATAAATGGGCGCAGAAGCTACAATCGTCATTTGTTTAGTAACTTTATTAAGTAATGGATCGGAAAATTGGATAGAACCTTCCATGGTTTTTTTAAAGTAATCTTGATCGGCAATATTAACCAATATTTCACTATCCGTATGAGATATTTGATTGCCACTTGCATCGGCAACAAAGAGGGCTCCATCTCCCCCATAGTAAGGTTTTAACTGCATTAATTTTTTTCCGACTTCTTCTTTCTCCAACTTGCGAATCCCCGTCTCAGCACTGGTAACCATTAAAAAATTTTTCTTTCCTTGCATGGTAGCCCCAAGATCACTAGCAATCCGATCAGCTACTTTATTATTTTTTTCAACAGCTGCTTGGGTAAGATTTTCCATGGTTTGTGTCGTAAAATAAAGCCCCATAATCGTCAGTGGTATAACACATGTTAAAATAATAAAGATTGTTGCTTTAGTAACAAGAGATGATCGAGATTCTTTCGTCAGTAGCTGCTGCCATAATATTGTCTTGCTATTTCTACTAGATGGAAAAAAACTTTTAATGAATTGTATCATCTTTTTGACCATATACTACGTCTTACCTCCGTTATAATAAATTTTATTAAAATTAAAAGGTCATGTTTTTTCCATGACCTTTTAATTTTTCACAACGTGAATCTATTCAATTATTTTTTTAATTTTGTAATGGGCACAAAACCATTTTTCTCGGCATAAGCATCTTGAAACTCTTTGCCTGTTACATAATCAATAAATGCTTTTACGCCACCCGTTGGCTCTCCTTTTGTATACATGCGCCCAAAAGTATACACGGGATAGGTTCCATTCACTACATTATCAATGGAGTATTTTACGCCATTATAGGATAACGCTTTGATACTTTGATCTACATAAGCTGCATCCACATAACCAATGGCACCAGGAGTACTTGCAATGGCCGCTCTTACCGCACCATTAGAATCTTGAATCACTGCATTATCCGTAAAGGGTGTATTTTTCAGTACTACTTCAGCAATGGTAGCACGAGATCCAGACGACTTGGCACGGTGAACTAAGGTAATTTTCAAATCCTTACCACCGACCTCTTTCCAATTGGTAACTTTACCTGTCAAAACATCTACATACTGCTGGGCTGTCAGATTATCCACATTTACATCAGGGTTAGTAATAAACACAAACGGAATACCTACCAGTTTATGTTCAACAAGCCCTTTATCTTTAAGACTATCTTGAAGGGCAACATCAGAGTTACCAATCATAACCGATCCAGCAGCTACTTGGTTTTGTCCGGTAAAAGATCCTCCACCTGCAATGGTAACCGTCGCTTTCTCATATTTCTTTTGGAATTCCTCTTGAGCTGGTTTTAATAAAGGAAGCAGTGCAGTCGAGCCTGATGCTGTAATGGTTCCTTGTACATCAGCACCTTTTGTTTCTTCTTTTTTACCGCCGCAACCAGCAAGTAAGCTTGCACTTAACAATAAAGTCATGGCTGATATCATTAGTTTGTTTTTTTGAAAAAAATTCATTTTATAACCTCCTGTTTTTTTACTATAGTTATATTGTAAAACAATTGTCCTTTTTATGTGTTACGGCAATGTTAAGGTTTTGTTAATGCTAGGTAATTTTCAATCTATATAATAACAACTTTGCCAAACCTGTTTGCATTTCTTTTTTATAACACTAGCCTTTTCAGCCAAATCTGTTGGATTCTTAAATTTATTATTCTTACTCGACACAACGGCAATGGATATGGATACAATCGGAAATTTTTCTTCGACTCCATGCCTATTTTTTGCCATGACATAGCCATTGTTTTTATCCTTTTCCGTATAAAAATCTCTAATCCGCACATCAAAGTAATCAATGATTGCTTGGCAGATAAGTAGAACATTTACATCCTTTAGGATTGCAATAAAATCATCACCACCAATATGCCCGACAAAGGCATCCAATATACCATTCTTTTTAAACTCATATTGGATAGCCTGGGCTGTCATACATAAAATCTTATCACCATTATCAAATCCATACACATCATTAAAGACTTTAAAATTATCCAAATCAAAATATAGTACGGAGTAGGGTTCCCCTACTTCTATTACCTGCTTTAATTTTTCCTCTATCATAATGTTACCAGGTAGACCACTTAACGGGTTACTGTGTTTGGCGCGATTTATTTCTAAATAGGTGGTTTTTTCTAACAAGCGCCTTATGGTGGTAATGCCATAATATTTTTCTTCCTTGGTAATCACAATATAATCATATAAGCTATCTTCATTTCTAGTGATGGCTAATTTGGATACTTGTTCAAGAGCTGTATTATAATCTACTGTCAAGAACTGTTTATTCATCAGCAATCCAATCGGACGATTCATATAGACCGCAACGCCATACTGGGTAGCTAAATATGCAAGTAATTGATTTTTCATAATGAGTCCTACTGGACTATCGCCTTGAACAATTGTAACTCCCATGACATTAGGGTTATCATTAAAATGAGTAAGCACTTGTAAGCAAGTTGCATTCTCAAAAAATCCATTGTCTTGCCTACTTATTTCGCCAATCGGCATGCTTAATGAAGTATGAAAGGTTTCCTGTTTTTTCTGTCGATTACTCAGCACAATTACTTTTTTTATTTGTGGATCAAGTTCAAGAAACTCACTAGCAGGTCTTTGCAGCAGATAGCCTTGTCCATAAGGGATACCAATCTGAATAAGAGTCTCTAGTTCATCAATGGTTTCAATGCCCTCTGCTATAATTTTCATATTGGTTACCACCGAAAATTCATAAAAAGCTTTCATCAGCGCTTTTTTCAAAACATCCTTATCAATGTCTCGCACTAAATCCATATCAATTTTGATAAATTGGGGGCGAATTTCCGCTACTAATTTAAGCCCCGAATAACCTGCCCCGGCATCATCAATGGCAATTTTATAGCCTTGACTCGTATAGTTATGAAGGACTTGTCTAAAACTCTTATAATCATCAATGGAGTTTTTTTCTGTAATTTCAAAGATAATATTACTAGCATTCATATTGTATTGCGCTAACATGGCTAAAGTAACGCCTTTTTGAAAGCGGGCATCATTAATAATCTTAGGATCAACATTAATAAAAAGCATCTTATCCCTTGGCAAATCATGAGCCTTAGCAAAGGCTTTGCTCCTACAAAGAAACTCTAATTCCCATACCTGATCAAATTTTTCTGCTGCTGCAAATAAAGCATCCGGTCTTTCTAGTTTTGATCCTTGTATCCCGCGGCTCAAGGCCTCATAGCCAAAAATCTCTCCATCGAGGAGAGATACTATTGGTTGAAAAACGGCTCTAATCTCTTTATTTTGCAAAACCGTCTGTAGTTCATTATAGATTTCTTGTTGTTCTTGTATATCATGATTTACTACCTGTGATGTTACATCAATGTCCACCGTACTCAAATTGGGCATATTAAATCCCCCCTATATTCCCCTAAAGCTCTATTTTTATCCTTATTATCTTAATAGTAGTAAATTCTACGAAGCCCGTTGTTAAGTTGGAGTTATCTTTATGTTAAATTTATAGCTAGTTCTACTATTTTATTGTATGCTTTTCTTATAATAATTTTTTCGGAGGGAATTATGTTTAAATGGGGAATACGGTCTAAACTTATTTTTACTTACCTTATCTTAATTTTACTTACTATGTCTTTACTAAGCAGCTATCTCCTTTGGTTTTTTTACCAGCACAATTTAGAAATATTATCATCTAGCCTGCTGACCCACGCCCACGTAACGGAACAATTTTTGGAAGATTATATGAAGGGGCCTCAAGAAAAATCTAGTATTGATAGCCGAATCAAAGAGCTAGCGACTAAAAGCGACCTTAGAATAACCGTCATTGATAGCAGTGGTGTTGTAATTGCTGATTCCTGGGAAAAAACATCTCTTATGGAAAATCATCTCGAGCGTCCCGAAATAGCTTCAGCACTAATCGGAGGGCAAGGACAGTCGATTCGCTATAGTACCACCAGCAACCAAAATATGCTCTATGTAGCGATTCCCATTTGGCAAGGAACAGAAGTATCTGGAACAGTACGGATTGCTAGCACCCTTGCTACTGTTGATGCCGGCTTCACTAGCATACAATCCACCCTGCTGCTTACTATCTTTTTGACTTCTTTATTAGCCATTATTCTTAGCATTTGGTTAGCAAAGGGCTATACTGCACCTTTAGAAAAAATAACCACTGCTGCTCGCGAGATAGGTAATGGTAATCTTGATCGCCGCCTACACATACGAACCGGTGATGAATTAGAGTTACTTGCTCATACCCTTAATCATCTAGCATCTAATCTAGATGATAAAATTAATGAATCCATTGCCGAAACCCAAAAACTTTCCATCATACTAAAGCATATGGACAATGCAGTTATTCTCCTTGATCGCCACGGTCGGGTAACAATGGCCAATAAAATGGCCCGAGAAATCTTTGACATCAAAGACGCCATGCTACATCAGCATAATATTCACATTATGGGAAATAGCCAGCTTGATCATGCCATACAGCAAACGATTGCCAGTGATAACAATACTCTCCTGCAGCTTAAAACCAATATCCATGACAGCAAGCGAGTTTTCCAAGTCTTTTTAGCGCCTATTACTACCACTGAAAAAGATAACACTACTGTTTTAAGCGTATTTCATGATATTACAACTCTCCAAGAAATGCAGGAACGCCAAGCAGATTTCGTTGCCAATGCTTCTCATGAATTAGCTACCCCTCTTACGGCTATAAAAGGCTTTGCTGAAACTTTATTAGATGGCGCCTTAGAAGACCCTGCCCTGCGCATAAAGTTTGTAGACATCATTCATATAGAAGCGCAGCGAATGCAGCGTTTAATTCATGAGCTACTTCAATTAGCTAAGCTAACTTCTCAAGAATATCGGCAACAGGTCGAATTAGAATCCATTGATTTAAATTCACTCCTCCATAAAGTAAAGCAAAACCTTACTGCCAATGCCACAGAAAAAAACATCACAATCAATATTGATAGTAGTACGGAACCACTCTACATAATGGCTAATCCTGATTGGCTAAAACAATCACTTAGTAACCTTCTTGACAATAGCATTAAGTATACACTCCCCTCTGGGCTAGTGACTTTGAATTGCTATAAAAAGGATAACAAAGCAGTACTAATCGTCGAAGACTCTGGCATTGGTATTCCTGCTAAAGATCTGCCTTTTATCTTTGACCGTTTTTATCGTGTAGATAAAGCACGCACAAGAAATGCTGGTGGAACTGGTTTGGGTTTATCCATTGTAAAGTTTGCCATCGAAATGCATCATGGACAAATAGATGTAGAAAGCACTATAAACAAAGGTACGACTTTTACCATTACATTGCCACTACCATAAAGTAGAACAAAAAAAACTGCCATTTCTGGCAGTTTATTTTTTACGCATGCGTTGTCCCGTCACTAGATAATTAACCCATTCCCCAATATTAGTAGCATGATCCGCTACTCTTTCTAAATAAC
>JAPUES010000105.1:0-14324 GCA_027492445.1 Sporomusaceae bacterium
TACGGTGGTGTGAGAGGACGCTAAATAAAATAATTATTTAGCTCCTACTCGATTCACCAATTAGAATGACGTTTAATACTATATTAGCAGTGAAGGTGGTGAAGCTATGTGGATGGTATTGCCGGCGATATGTTTAGCGATGGTACATATTTCAGGGAATAATGTTGCTATCATTCCAGATATGTCAGAGCAGCTCGGGAATGATATATATATAACGATTATCTTAAGTTACATGATACTTGGGATGTTTATTTCAGTGATTACGGCTTGGATTGGTGTGAAAACAGAGCAAGACATTGTTGCTATTTCTAGCTCTTTATATGGAAAGAAGGGGAAGACAATCTTAGCAATAACCTTGTTAGCCGTAAGTATTCCTGCGAGTGCTTTGACGGGAGGATATTATGGAGGTGAAATCTTGCATCTATTTACAGGGATACCACACTGGGGGGGAGCATTACTTTGCCTACTGTTTTTTTCTTTATTGGCAGGTGGTTATCAGCAGGAAGTATTAAAAATATCTAATTATATTGGACTGCTCTTGGTGCCAATACTGATTCCCTTATTGCTATTTTATGACTTTCAAGTTCCATGTATTAGCTTTGAGTGGAATCAGGTGAATTGGATTTTAGTATTAGGATTGACTAGCTATAATGCCGGAGGATTGTGGTCTGCTTTAGCAGTTGAGACCGGAACATGCTTAGCACAGAAAGGGAATAAGGCTATAGTGGTAGTGGTTTTGGCAAAATTAATCGAAGGAATGTTTACCTTATATGTAGCTTATATTGTTTTACTACTTGGTGCACAGGGGCCGCTAACATTGGCAGATGCGGTTAGTAAGACGTATGGGGAAAGGATAGGGAATTTTTTTTACTTTATATTATTTTGCACTTTTGTTAATGTTATGGCGCCAGCCATGCTAGTGAATGGGAGACAAGTAAGTAGCTTAACGGGCTTATCTTTTTGGATTTCTCTTGGGATGGCAGCGTTTTTTATCTATATCATGAGTCTTATTGATGTAATGCAAATCCTAATGATAATGGGCTATGCAGGTTTATTTTTAATAATATTTATTATGTATACGGCCTATTTAATACATAAATATAGGATAAATAAGTAATAATGATAGTACAAGATGGTATTTCGAAATAAGTGAGAAAAACACATGGTAATAATAAAATTTATAATACTTCTATTGATGTTTATTGGTTTATTATGTACTTTAGCGCCGCGCCTCTATGGAACGGTAATTATTTTATTAGCAGGCCTTCTATATGTAGTGTATCTTGATGTGCAGGAATTGCAGTTGTGGTTGATAGGTGTATTCACATTGACAGTAATTGCTGAACTTGGGTCAATAGGACTAAGAAGTTTCCTAACTAGGAAGAAAAAAATATCAAGAATGTATAGTATTGATACTTCCGTATGTAATTTAGCAGGCATTATTGTGATGGATGCATTTTTAGGTTGTTTCTTAGGCACAACAATTTGGGGGCTATTGGTAAGTAAAAATTTACTTCCCGATATAGATGACATGAGGCAGATAGTAACACGACTCCTTTTCATCGCCATGCTACGGTCAACTTGTGGAGTTGTTATGATTGGTTTAATTATAGCCTATACCATGTAAAGTTTCCTAAATATCCTCCGTATCTTCGGTATTTAAGTCAATTGAATGGGTACAATAAGAAAAACAACGGAGGGGGAGTTCTTGTGAAACCTTATGACCAACTCATACGACATGCTGGAAATAAAGATTTATTTAAAGCCATTGAAATGTCTATCGCTGGCTTATTTAATAATGTACCGCTACATATTCATGCGGAAGGAGTACGTGGCACGGGTAAAACTACCATTATGCGATCTGTAAAAGAAATGCTGCCTCCTATCCTTCGTATTAAAAATTGTATTTATAATTGCCATCCTGAGGCGCCCCATTGCCCAGAACATCAAAAATTATCTCCTCAGGAGATTATGGAGATTGGAACGGAATTTGTTCCCTGTCCATTTTTAGAAATTTCTCACGCCGCCAAAGTTGGTACTGTAGTTGGTAGTGTTGATTTAGGTAAGCTTACCAATCGAGGAGAGGTAAGAGCCGCTCTGTTACCAGGTACAATTCCTAAGGCCCATCGCGGGATTATTTTTATTGATGAAATTAACCGCTTAGCAGATACTTCTCCAGAGCTTGCGGATGTACTGCTAGATGCAATGGGAACCAAGCCTGGTCACATACAAATTGAAGAAACTGGTTTACCAACCGTAGGCTTTCCAGTATCCGTTACTATTTGGGCAGCTTCCAATCCTGATGAAGAACCAGGCGCCTTACAGCTTATCCGCAAGCAATTATCAGATCGATTTGATTTTGGTGTTGCAATGAGGCGTCCAAACGATTATAAATCGGTTGTTACTATCTTAGAGCAACGTAATCATAAGCAAGCTAAGATATGTAAAGAAGAAAGTCATAGATTAGTCAATAGTTTAAATAACATAATAATTGAAGGTCATATTCGTAGCATTATTGCTAAAATCTATGTAGATTTTAGGTTGGAAAGTCTACGTAGTATTGAAACTATGGAAATCGCTGGGAGTTTGTCCGCTTTGATTGCTGGTCGTGAACAGGTTGAAGTGACAGATCTTATTAATATTGTCCCCTTAGCATTAAGTCATCGAACGGATAAAGGAACCATTGTTGCCATTGTAAAGTATCTAGAACAGTTACAGAATAGCTCATGGAGTGTAGAAAGTATAAATAACAGTCTGCCCATACAGGAAATGATACAAGAAGTACCAATTGATGAAGAGTGTGAAAAAATAGCTTGGTGGCGAAAAATGATTGCTAACTTATGTAGTAAAATGAATATACTAAATAAGATTAAACCTTCGACGGGTTATCAAGGACGGGGACGGGAGGGGGATGTAATGTCTGCTGGTAACATGAAATTAGGGGATCCAGGTAAAACAGAATTTATTGCACCACCTAGAAAAGCAGTAGGCATGCGAGAAATACCTGTTGAAGAATTTATTAACCATGAGGATGGAACATCCAATGGACAAGAATGATCATTTCCTCTACGACCCTAATTATTTTGCTAAAATACAACTGGTAGCCCAAGAGCTAGAGGATATTATCAAAAATGATATGGGGGTTCGTTTGGGACAAAGTAGTGTATGCAGTCAAAAGATGCATACCTTTTATCCTAAGAAACCAGAAGAAGTAAAGATATTGCAAGATATTGACGCTGGGCAAACCTTTTATCACCGCAAGGAAGTAGGAAGCATATATCATATTGATGTATTTCATGAGTGTGGTTTGGTGGATCATCGTATCGCGGCACAAAAAGTATATACAGCTGTAGAATGCTATAATCTTCATTACAGTCAGTATATTGAAAGAGGTAATAGTACTTATGTTGATGTAAATTATTTTGATATTCAAACGGGTACTGGCGGTGGTCGTATTACAGGTAGCTTAAATTATGGCAAAAAGATGTCCCTGCGGAAAGGACATACTAATCATGTTCACGTTGCCATGTCTCTCCCTGAAAATCATTTGGCATCCATAATGTATGTTATTATGGCAGTGGAAAGTGCAATCATAGCTTGCAAGTTAGAACTTAGACGCAATGAAAAAATTGAGAATGTAAAAGGTAGTAGTAGGGTGAAGATGGATTTATCAGCCTATGCTGACAAATCCGACTCTTTGCTACAAAGAAATCACAGTACCATGATTCCTGAACCTTACCAGAAAAATCAAGATACCATGGATTTAATGGAAAATTTCGATACTGCTCAAGAATTAAAAGAATTTTTAGCTGCCATCGATAATAATCATAATTCTAAGCCCCACGGCGGTGTTAATAGTCGTCGTGCCGTAGAATGCTTAGTGAAAAAAGGTATTATTGAACTAAATGGTAATTCTGCAACACTAACTAAGTATGGTAAACAATTCAAAAATTACTTGGAAAAACACTTGCCCGAAATTGAAACCCATTTGCGCCAAGTTGTGCGGGATGCAAAATACTTATTTACCCAAAATGGTAAGAGTAAAGCATTGCAAAATAAGGTAGGGTGGCACATTGGAGAAAAACTCATGCATCATATCAAGGCAAGTCATGAGCATGGACAACTTGCCATTTCTGAAACCGTACATGCTGTAGCGCAAAGAATGGCTGAGACAGGAGAAACCGAATTCAATATTACCGCTACGGATATAAGATATTCTGTTAATCCTAAGAAAAGAAAAATTGAATTTTGTGTAATGATTGATGCTAGTTCTAGTATGGAAGGCCAGCGGATACGTGCAGCTAAACGATTGGCTAGATTTTTATTCTTTTCAACAGCCGATCCCATCAGCGTTCTTGTCTTTCAAGAAAATAAGGCATGGGTTCAAGTGCCTTTTACTCGTGACCTAAGTTCCTTAGAAGATGGTCTGGAAAAAATTAAAGCCTCGGGAGAGACTCCATTGGCCTTAGGATTAACAGCCTGTTTAGAATATCTTACAAAAGAAAAAGTACGTAATCCGTTAATTATATTAATTACAGATGGGGTACCTACCTTAGGAATTATGACCAGTGATCCTGTACATGATGCGTTACAAGTGGCGAAAAAAATCAAAGGAAAACACTATGGTTTTACATGCATCGGTCTTAAGCCACATTTGGATTATTTGAAACAGTTATCGAATATTGCTGGTGGCAGTATTTATGCAGTAGATGAGTTAGAGAAAGCAGGGATGTGTTAAAAGAAGGTAAAAGACAACCTTACTTTAATACAGCCCTTTTTTTGTAGATTTATAAGAGGATTATGACCTGTCATCCGAGAATATTGTATACTATAAAACAATTGAACTTGAAGAGCCACCAAATTGAAAGGAAAAGCTACTGATGGGATCTAAAACAGAGCTCTGCATAACACATAATATGCAGAAACTCTGTTTATATTTACGTAGCAGAATATGATGCTGACACCATTTCAAAGAGAATTTTTACGAAAACGCGGCATTCCAGAGTTGGAAATGGAAAGCTTTATTAGCGCAAATGTTGCTTCGTTACAGGAACCTACCTTGATGAAGGGGATTGAACAAGCAGTCATTATTATTGAAGAGGCGATTAAAAATCAAGAGCGAATTTGTATTGTGGGAGATTTTGATGCAGATGGCATTACTTCTACCGCAATTATGCTCATGGCTTTAATCGAATTAGGGGCCGAAAAGGTATCTTGGTATATTAATAGCCGTTTTGACCTAGGATATGGTTTTCAAATTGGTACTATGGATGAAATATTAGTAGAAGGACCTGTTGATTTAATTATAACGGTGGACAATGGAATTAGCTCTTTAGAAGCCGTAAAGAAAGCAAAAGAACAAGGGATAAAGGTGATTATTACGGATCATCATGAACCAGGCAGTGAACTGCCTGTAGCAGATGTCATTATCAATCCCAAACAGTCCGATTGCTACTACCCTGATCAAAACTTAGCAGGAGTCGGTGTGGCGTTTAAGTTAATACAGCAGCTTTTTCATCGCCAAGACCTAGATCGACGCCCTTTACTATATTTAGACTTAGTTGCAATTGGTACAGTGGCCGATGTTATGACGCTAGTCGGTGAAAATCGAGTCATTGTAAAAAATGGTCTAAAGCTTATTAATTGGAAGAATGCTCGCCCTGGTATAAAGGCCATCCGTAAAGTTTTTAGCATTCATGGTGAGATTACCACCTATCATCTTGGCTTTATTTATGGACCAGCTTTAAATGCCCAAGGACGAATCCAAGGCATTCCAAGTATGGCTATTGAACTGTTAACAACAAAAGATGCAGTACGTGCTGAAAACATTGCGACTACCTTATTTGAGATCAATCGAGAACGCCAGCAAATTACCCGGACGCAAGTCGACGAGGCCTTAGAAACAATCGGCTCCACGACAAAGAAGTTTATTGTTTATTATGAAGCTGAGCTGCATGAAGGAATCGTAGGTCTAATTGCAGGGCGCGTAAAGGAAAAGTATAGTGTTCCCACTCTTATTCTAACCGCAGATAAGGAAGAGGGGTTGGCAAAAGGCTCGGCGCGGTCTATCCCTGGGTTTAATATAAAGAAACACTTAATAGACGATTGTCACGACCTTCTCGTAAGGGGAGGGGGCCATGCAATGGCGGCAGGGGTGACTGTGAAAATTGAAGATATTCCTCGTTTACAAGAACGTTTAGAAGAGATTGCAAACACCTATGATGAAGAAATTTTTCAGCCAGATAGGGAAGTGGATTTTTTATTTGCGGCGCAGGATATTACCTTAGACTTAGTCAATGAAATACAGGAATTAGCACCTTTTGGCGCAGGATTTTTGGCACCAACCTTTAAGTTAAAAGAATTTAAGGTGGAAAAAGCAGTATACATGGGTAATAACAAACAGCATTTAAAATTGATTGGCGAAAAAGGCCTAGAGGTAATGGCTTTCGGTCAGGCTGAAGCCTATCGTGCTAGTGGTGAACCTTTAATGATTCATCCTATTGGCCGTCCGAATCAAAATGAATGGTTAGGCAAGACAACCATTCAGTTTACCGTAAAAGGTGAACTTTAAACAGTAAGCAGGATAAGCATTTTGAAGCTGAGTAACAAAAGTGTAAAGGCTTCCGCAAAAAAGTCGGAGGCCTTTACACTTTGTAAACTTGATTTCCTTGCTTTTTAGACAATAAATGTTTATGATAATGAGTGATAATAGATATTATGACGTTTTTTCTGGTGAGGGCTACTATAGGTAGCCGTTATCATTTGCAATGAGAATATAAATGCTATTTAAATTTAGGAGGTATTCATTATGGATTTTAAAGAGAAAATTAGGGTAGTGCTTGATTTTCCAGAAAAAGGTATTCGCTTTAAAGATATTACTACATTGCTTAAGGAAGGGGAGACCTTTCATCAAGCAATCGATGCACTAGCAGACCCTTTTAGAAATACAGGAGTTGATCTCGTTATTGGCCCTGAGGCTAGAGGTTTTGTGATTGGTGCACCTGTGGCCTACACCTTAGGGGCTGGCTTTGTACCTGTCAGAAAACCAGGTAAATTACCAGGAGAAATATTGTCCCATGAGTATAGTTTAGAATACGGAAAGAATTGCCTAGAAATACATAAAGATGCAATCGTTCCAGGACAAAAAGTATTAATTGTTGATGATTTATTGGCAACAGGTGGCACGATACAAGCTACGATAGAAATGGTAGAAGCCTTGGGCGGGATTATTGTCGGCTTAGTATTTTTAATTGAACTATCTTATTTAGATGGCCGTAAAAATTTAGGAAAGTATAATGTTATGTCGTTGCTAACATATTAAATGTCAACATAGCAATTAGTTGTAGTGAGGTGTGACATATGGGTAGTGAAACTCAAACAAACATTCAAGAAATTATTAAAAAAATAAAAAAATATCAATATGATGCGCCAATAACAATGGTTCAACAAGCTTATGAACTTGCCCATAATGCTCACCAAGGACAAACACGGGCTTCGGGTGAGGAATACATCTGTCATCCTTTAGGAGTCGCTAATATATTAGCAGAGTTACAAATTGATGCATTGACCATCAGTGCAGCATTATTACATGATGTGGTGGAAGATACCACCTTTTCCTTAGATGATTTAGAAAAGTTATTTGGTAAAGAAGTGGCAATGCTCGTTGATGGTGTGACCAAATTAAGTCGTATCGAATACAAGTCTAAAGAGGAACAGCAACTAGAAAATTTTCGTAAAATGTTTTTGGCAATGGCGAAAGATATTCGCGTTGTTTTAATTAAACTAGCCGATCGTTTGCATAATATGCGAACGCTTAAACATATGCCCGAGCATAAACAACGCCGGATTGCCCAAGAGACCCAAGAAGTATTTGCCCCTCTTGCTCATCGCTTAGGGATTTCTAATATTAAATGGGAATTAGAAGATTTGGCATTTCGCTATTTAGAACCGGAAAAATATTATGAACTAGTAGAAAAAGTAAAGCAAAAGCGTCGTGAACGGGAACAAATTATTAATGGCGCCGTACGGATTTTATCAGAACGCCTAGGCGAAGTGGAGATTACAGCCGACATACAAGGTCGGCCGAAACATTTTTATAGTATCTATAAAAAAATGCTAAAAGGTAATAAAGATCTTAGTGAGATTTATGATTTATCGGCAGTTCGAATTCTTGTGGAGACCGTAAAAGATTGTTATGGCGCCTTAGGGGTTGTCCATACGTTGTGGAAACCTTTGCCATTTCGTTTTAAAGATTTTATTGCCATGCCCAAAACGAATATGTACCAATCCTTACATACAACGGTTATTGGGACGGAAGGCCACCCTTTGGAAATTCAAATTCGCACAGTGGATATGCATCGCACCTCAGAATATGGGATTGCTGCTCATTGGCGCTATAAGGAAGGGGCCAAAGGAGCCAATAAAGATTTTGATGAAAAACTAACCTGGCTTCGTCAATTATCAGAGCAAGACTCACGTGATCCTGGCGAATTTATGGAATCCGTAAAAATGGATATTTTTAATGATGAGGTTTTCGTCTTCACACCCAAAGGTGATGTCATTGATTTGCCTGCTGGCTCTATCCCCATTGATTTTGCCTACCGTATTCATACGGATATTGGTAATCGTTGTATTGGTGCAAGAATTAATGGTAAAATGGTGCCTTTAGAATCGAAATTAACCAATGGTGATATTGTTGAAGTCATTACATCCAAGCAAGGAAATGGTCCTAGTCGGGATTGGCTCAATATTGTGGGATCGTCAGAAAGTAAAAATAAAATTCGTCAGTGGTTTAAAAAAGAAAAACGGGAAGAAAATATTATCAAAGGTCGGGAAACCTTAGAACGGGAAAGTAAAAAACTTGGTTATGATTGGAAAGAGTTAACCAAAAACGATCGTCTACTGGATGTTGGTAAGAAGTTTAATATTCAAAATGAAGATGATTTAATGGCAGCTCTTGGCTATGGCGGGGTAACCTTACATGGCATTATGATAAAATTAATTGAAGCCTATAAAAAAGAAATTCGGAGCACGACTCCTCCTGATATATCAAAATTACTTGCAAAGCTTAAACCTCATAATACGAAAAGTAAAGCAGATCAAGGCATCTTAGTCGAAGGTGAAGCAGGTGTTATGGTGCGGTTATCCAAATGTTGTAACCCTGTACCTGGTGATGCTATCGTCGGCTATATTACGCGGGGACGAGGGGTATCGGTACACCGGGCTGATTGTAGCAATGCTTTAGTAAGCTCTGAAGAATATGAGCGCATGATTGAAGTACACTGGAATATTACCTTAAATAATTTATACCGAGTTACCATTGAGGTAACAGGTACAGATCGCCCAGAACTTATCACTGACGTAATGATGGTTCTTTCAGAAAGTAAGATTAAGATTAGTTCGCTAAATGCGAGAGTGGGCAAGGAGAATATGGCGGCTATAACCTTAACCTTAGATATTACAAATCTCAATCAATTAGAGCACATTATGATTAAGTTGCGACGGATTAAAAATGTATATAATGTACATCGCGCTACACCGGCCCTCGGGGGGACATAATTTTTAGGAGTGAATGGTCATATGAAAATTATTAAATTAGAGGTTGGCCAACTTGGGGCCAATTGTTATATTGTATATTGTGAAAAAAGCCTACAGGGGGCAGTGATTGATCCTGGTGGTGATGCTAAAGACATTATTGCGTTATTACATCGTGAGAATATTAAGGTAGACTATATTATAAATACCCATGGACATGCCGACCATATTGCTGCTAATGATGAAGTAAAGGCAGAAACGGGTGCTAAGGTATGTATTCATGGGGCAGATGCTCCTATGCTGCCAAGTGCCCAAGGAAATTTATCAAGTTTTGTTGGTAGTAATCTTAGCTGTGAGCCACCGGATTGTCTCCTTAATGATGGAGATATTCTTATGGTTGGTGAGATTGAAATGCAAATTATACATACCCCTGGCCATACTCTTGGCGGAATCTGTATTAAAGCCAATCATGTTTTATTTAGTGGTGATACTTTATTTGAACAATCCATTGGCAGAACGGATTTTCCCAATGGTTCCTATAGTCAATTGCTCCATAGTATTCAAGATAAATTATTACTACTTGCCGATGATACCATTGTCCTACCAGGTCATGGCGCTGCAACAACAATAGGTGATGAACGTAATTCTAATCCTTTTATTCAGTAAGCTTTACGGCAATAGGGGGACGTATGTTAGTAAAATCATATGATCTATGGCTCAAGATTCTTATTATAGCAGTAGGTATTTATGTTTTAGGTACGGTAACGGCGATTTATTTACCCATCATTGTTTCGCTTATTCTGGCATTTATTTTAAATCCTATTGTCAATTACTTTTCTAAACTTTATTTCTTGCTGACGGGTACTGAAATTGTCAAAGGTATTGCTGTGCTATTGACTTTTGTGATTGCCGTACTATTTTTTGGCATATTAGGTACTTTTGTTGTGTTTCCCTTTATGCAAGAATTTGATAAGTTTATTATTGACTTGCCATCCTTGGTAACGAGAATTCAAGGTATTGGTATAGAGCTTGAACATCGGGCTAGTTTGCTTGATATACCCGTTAATATTAATACTTTGATTCAACAAACCATTGCAAGTGCTGCCGCCTTTTCGGCGGATCTTGTAAAGCGGATGCTACAGGCTATTTTTGGATTTGCCTCGAGCATCATACAGCTAGTAGTGGTGCCTGTATTAACCTATTATTTTTTAAAAGATTGGTTAATTTTAAAAGAAAGATTAATTACCATGTTTGCTGTTGACTCGCGGAATCGAGTACGTAATGTGATTGAAGAATTGTCTATTGTCATTAGTGGTTATATTCGAGGGCAAGTATTAATTAGTGTTGTGATTGGTGTTATCGTATTTTGCGGTATGTATATACTTAAGATTGATTATCCATTGGTTCTTGGACTGCTTGCGGCATGTACGGAAACCATTCCGATTATTGGGCCTATTGTTGGCTCTATTCCAGCGATTATGTTAGCATATTTAGTTTCACCAGCTTTAGCTTTAAAAGTGATAATATTTTATATTATCGTTCACCAAATTGAAAATCATATTGTTGTACCTAATATTATGGGGCATACCATTGCTTTACATCCTGTGGTCGTCATTATTAGTTTGCTGATTGGCGGACAATTATTAGGTATTATTGGAATGATGTTGGCTGTTCCGACAGCTGCAATACTACGTGTTGTGATAAAACAGTTATGGAATATAACAGAAAGATAGGTGATCATATTGGCAATTGACATGGGAGACATCAGGCAGAAATTTCAAGAAAAACAGTACAAATTAACCCCCCAGCGTCAAATTATTTTGCAAACTTTTATTGAACATCAAGATGAGCATTTAAGTGCCGAAGATGTACATGTTATCGTCCGTCAGCATTCTGCGGAGATTGGTCTGGCCACGGTTTACCGTACACTAGAATTATTTAGTGAACTGGAAGTGCTGCAAAAGATGGATTTTGGCGATGGGCGCAGTCGGTATGAAATTAATGAGACGAGCACTCCACATCACCATCACCATTTGATTTGCCTCGCCTGTGGTAAGGTAAAAGAGTTTGAGGATGATTTACTAGAAACCTTAGAGACAACCATTGCTCGTAAAAGTAATTTTATGATTGTGGATCACCAAGTAAAATTTTATGGATATTGCCAAGAATGTAAAAGCAAACGGGAAGGGTAAAAAGCCCTGTCTTAGGTAGTGATTGATGAATGCTACGATACAAGGTATAATAGATACCTTCCGAAAGAAGAAGAATTATGGTATTATATTGTTTAATGTGGCATTTATTGCTTATTACTAGAATGGAAAAATGTAATAATAAAATTAGCTAAATATCTTGCTGGGTATTTTAGTTTAACAACAAGATGATTTACTGATGGTAAGGGGGAAGGTTATGCTAATCACAGGTCCACGGGGGACTAAGGATATACTGCCTGAGGTAAGTGCTAATTGGCAATATATTGAACAGACCATACGGGAAATTTGTCGTCTGTATGGATACAAAGAAATTCGTACGCCAGTTTTTGAACATACGGAGTTGTTTTTACGAGGGATTGGTGAAACTACAGATATTGTTTCAAAGGAAATGTATACCTTTACAGATCGAGGAGAGCGAAGTATCACTTTACGGCCAGAAAATACAGCTGCAGTAGTACGTTCTTATCTCGAACATAAATTATATGCAGAATCCTTATTGACGAAACTTTTTTATATTGGCCCCATGTTTCGCTACGATCGACCCCAAGCGGGACGCTATCGTCAATTTCATCAATTTGGCATTGAAGCCTTAGGTTCGAAAGGGCCAGCGATTGATGCAGAAGTGATTATACTTGCCGTACAGCTCTTAGAGCGTCTTGGATTAAAGGAACTTAACTTATTTCTTAATTCTGTAGGTTGCCCAGAGTGTCGACCCGTATACCGAACTAAATTGCAAGATCATTTGCGGGAAAAAACTTCAGAGCTCTGCGGCGATTGTCAATCGCGTTTTGAACGTAATCCGATGCGTATTCTTGATTGTAAAAAGGAAAAATGCGCGGAGGAATCCACAGGAGCACCCCATATTGTAGATTGTTTATGTGATGATTGTAGTGCTCACTTTGAACAATTAAAAGCCTTATTAACGTCTGCTGGTATTGGGTTTACACTCAATCCACGACTGGTACGAGGTCTTGATTATTATACGAAAACTGCTTTTGAAATTCAGTATGCGCCACTAGGATCCCAAAGTGCCGTATGCGGTGGTGGCCGCTACGATGGCTTAGTGTCTGAGTGTGGCGGACAAGCAACACCAAGTATTGGTTTTGCCGTTGGCATTGAGCGGATCTTACTAGCTTTAGAAAAACAAGGACTATTACCTGAAATATCCAATAAAATTGATGTTTTTGTGGCACCAATGGGGAAAGAAACGCAAAATGCGGCCTTCACCTTATTATGTGCGTTACGTAAAAATGGCATAACTGCTGATATGGATTTTATGAATCGCAATATTAAAGGACAAATGAAACAAGCCAATAAATACCCAGCTCGTTTTGTGGCCATTATTGGTGAAGATGAAATGGCCCAGGGGAAAGTTATGCTGAAAAATATGGAATCTGGGATACAAAAATTAGTTGCAACTCATGAAGTTCAAAATATGTTACAAGTAGAGTGGGAGGATTAACATGGAAACAATGGTAGGTTTAAAACGGACACATGCATGTGATGTGTTAAATAAGGAAAATGTAGGACAAGAGGTTGTATTATGCGGCTGGGTCGCCCGTCGCCGTGATCATGGAGGCTTAATTTTCCTTGATTTACGAGATCGTTCTGGTTTAGTCCAAGTGGTTTTTTCTCAAGATATTGATCTTGACTCCTTTAAAAAAGCAGAGTCGGTGCGCTCTGAATATGTACTTGTTGTTCGTGGGGTCGTAAAACTGCGGGATGCAGCTACTATCAATGCCAATATGTCAACAGGTGAAATCGAAGTTAGCAGCACGGAACTTAGAATCTTAAACGCTGCAAAAACACCACCTTTTTATATGCAAGACAATATTGAAATTGATGAAACCTTACGTTTAAAATATCGGTATTTAGATTTGCGTCGTCCAGAAATGCAAAGAAACTTAATGCTTAGACATCGGGTAACGAAAACCATGCGGGATTTCTTTGACAATAATGGTTTCATGGAAATCGAAACGCCTATGCTCACGAAGAGTACGCCAGAAGGGGCAAGAGATTATTTGGTGCCAAGTCGGGTTAACCCAGGTAAATTCTATGCTTTACCTCAATCTCCTCAAATTTTCAAACAATTATTAATGGTTGCCGGCATGGAGCGTTATTTTCAAATTGTCCGCTGTTTCCGTGATGAAGATTTACGGGCCGATCGCCAAC
This sequence comes from Sporomusaceae bacterium, assembly GCA_027492445.1. Lineage (GTDB taxonomy): Bacteria > Bacillota > Negativicutes > DSM-13327 > DSM-13327 > CTSoil-075. The sequence goes on from JAPUES010000105.1 coordinate 13,917, forward strand.
CAGAATTTACCCAACTAGATATTGAAATGTCCTTTATTGATCAAGAAGAAATTTTGACCATGATGGAAGAAATGACTGCTAAATTATTTAAAGAAGCAATTGACGCCGAAGTTGCGACACCCATTTTACGCCTCAGCTACGAAGATGCTATGAATCGTTATGGTTCGGACAAACCAGATGTACGTTTTGATATGGAACTTGTTGATCTTTCTGCTGCAGTAAAAGGCTCTAATTTTAAAGTCTTTGAAGCTGTATTAGAAAATGGCGGACAGGTAAAAGCGATTAATGTGAAAGGGTATGCCCATGCTCCACGTCGCGAACTCGATGGCTTAATTGAATATGTATCGATTTATGGTGCAAAAGGGATGGCGTGGATTGGTTATACAGCAGAAGGTGTTAAATCCGCTA
>JAPUES010000105.1:14424-18087 GCA_027492445.1 Sporomusaceae bacterium
GGTGCAAAAGGGATGGCGTGGATTGGTTATACAGCAGAAGGTGTTAAATCCGCTATTACCAAATTCTTCTCTGAAGAAATTATGGAAAACATTGCAAAGGCTGCTGGCGTTGAAGAAGGGGATTTACTCCTCATCGTTGCTGATAAGCCGTCCGTTGTAGCAAATGCTCTAGGACAGCTACGTCTAGAAATGGCACGCCGCTTGAATTTGATTGATGCGGATAAGCTTTCTTTTGTCTGGGTTGTTGACTTCCCAATGTTTGAATATGATGAAGAAGAAAAACGCTGGAGCGCTATGCATCATATGTTTACTTCACCACGGGATGAAGATATCGCGTACCTTGAAAGTGATCCAGGTCGTGTAAAAGCCAAAGCCTATGACTTGGTACTTAATGGTACTGAAATTGGTGGTGGCAGTATTCGAATTTATAATCGTGAATTGCAAGAAAGAGTATTTACGGCTATTGGATTTTCACAGGAAGAAGCAATGTCTAAGTTTGGTTTTATGTTAGAAGCCTTTGAGTTTGGTACTCCTCCCCATGGCGGAATTGCTTTTGGTTTAGATCGACTTATTATGCTAATGGCAAAGCGTTCTTCTATTCGTGATGTAATTGCTTTCCCTAAAACCCAAAGTGCGACGGATATTATGACCCAAGCACCTTCTGAAGTTGATAACAAACAACTTAAAGAGTTATCGATTAAGACGGCTGTCATGGCGAAAGTAAAAGCATAAGTTTTTTAAAATAGTGTTGGTAAATTGCAAGAATATTCCAACGGATTAAACTTGCAATTTGCCAATAGATTTGCTAAGATAAGAGTAAGAAATGAGTTACTAAACAGCCCTGCAGTGTGCGTAAACTGCCAATATGTTTTGATCCAACATATTATTTGAGGGAGCTTGTACTTTGATTATGGTATGCATGCCCTTAGTAGGGACACATTAAATAATCAGGAGGGCACCCACCTGCTTCGGCGGGTTCAAAACAGTGGCACTGACGGCATAGTGGGGTTTTTATTTTTTTTAGGGGGAATTTCATTGTTACATCGCTTTGCGCGGACGCAACTACTCATTGGAAAAGAAGGAGTTGCTAAGCTAGAAAATAGTACAGTTGCTATTTTTGGTGTTGGCGGCGTTGGTTCCTATGTAGTGGAAGCCTTGGCTCGCTCAGGTATTGGAAATTTAGTGCTGGTTGACCATGATACGGTAAGTCTAACTAATATAAATCGTCAACTGCCGGCATTAGATTCAACAATCGGTCACAGCAAAGTCGCAGTCATGAAAGAGCGGGTTTTAGCGATTAACCCTCACTGCCGAGTAGAGGCAATACAGCAGTTTTATGATAAAGAGCAACGGGATCATTTAATCCGCTCTGATTATACATATATCGTTGATGGGATTGATTCCATTACTGCCAAGATTGATTTGATTGTAACAGCAATGAGGAAGAATATTCCTATCGTTTCTAGTATGGGGGCTGGCAATAAGCTAGATCCTACACAGTTCAAGCTAACGGATATTAGCAAAACACATACTTGCCCTATGGCTAAAACCGTACGCAAGTTATTACGCGAGCACGGTATAAATAAGGGCCTTACCGTCGTATTTTCAACAGAGATACCTTTAACTCCCTTAGAACCGTATACGGAAGAAATGGGAATCCGTCGGCAGCTGCCTGGCAGTATTGCTTTTGTGCCATCCGTAGCTGGTTTATTTTTAGCAAGTAAAGTTGTAAATGATATAATTGGACACTAACCTTTTTAAGGTTGGTGTTTTTTTCCGTAATCAGAAAGTATAACACTTTCTTGATTCCAAGCAAGGGCAACTAAGGCTTGGTTGAGGCCAAGTTTTCTATGAAATCTAAGCATACAGTTTTGTGTTGGAAGAAGGAATGAATATGGAAATCCTAAAACCTATGATTGCATTACTTGGTGGTGGCTTTGCAGGCTATTTGACAAACTATTATGCTATTAAAATGTTATTTAAAAAATATGGTCCTTTTGGCGGGATGATTATCGAAACAAGGCAGCAATTTACGGCGAGTATGGGTCAGGTTGTAGAACGGGATATTATTAATAATCATACTATTGAGCAGGAATTAGAAAAATTTGAATTCCAGCGGGTTTTATATAAGATGGTTTCTCAGGTTTTGAAAACTCATTTGTATCAGCATACTGCAACTCCCACCATTATTGAAATTCCAGGTATGCCAGAGACCATTGATAAACTATTGGAATTTTATAAAAGTAACAGTTTGCAATTAATGGGTGATAGTATTCACTTTGTATTGGATGCAATAGAGGTAAGAGATCTTTTGAGTGAGAAACAAAGGGTATTTCTCATAGAAAAACTATGGGAATTATTCTTGCGAGAAGGGGAAGAAAGTCATGGTATAGAAAAGATCCTGCAAGGATTGTACCAGGAAAATAGGGACAAGTCTCTAGATGATGTCATACCGCCTCGAGTATTTACTAGTATCGGCCAGCAGGTCGCTAGCATAATCAGCCATCTTCATAACAATGTACCAAAGGAGTTCTCCCAAGACATTTATGAAATCAGTGAGAAACTATACGATGAATTAGAATGCAGTGAAATATTACAATCCTTTGAGAAGAAAATTAAGAGCAAGAGTGTAATTGAGCTTCTAGGCAAGGACAATGCAGAAAACCTTAAAAATGAGATAATAGAAGGACTCATTGCCTTGTTACAATCTGGGAAAGGGGAAATACTGCTCAAGGAATTTACACGGGAAAGCTTTGAATTTTTAAAATCAATTGAGTTGTCCATATTTAGTTTACTACATGAAGAAATGGGTAAAAATCTTGAGAATTATTTAGAGCAAGAGTTACCGACTGTCGTTGAAACAATAATTTACTGGATAAAAGACAATCAATCAGAGCTAGATTCTTTGATAAATGATTCTATCGATGCTGTGTTAGCAAAGGGAAGTAGGGGCTTTTTTGATTTTCGTGGCAAAGGGAAACAAGCCTTAAAATCTGCAATCTATGAAAATGCTGCCGGAGAATTTGCAATCATGGATTATATTATAGAATCCATTGAACAAGGAATGGATGTAAAGAAGATTAGCAGTAAGGTTACGAAGCTACTTATAAATTATCTTAAGGAGCACAGCATTGGTCAAATGTTTTCCTTACTTGAAAATAAAAAGATGTTAACTGCAGAGGATTTGGCTAGTTTAATCAAAAAAAATGTTAATGTACAGGTTCTTTCAAGGAATAACAGTATCTTTGACATGTTTTTTTCCTGTACTATTGGTGATGTTTTCACAATGGACGTTAGTCAAGAGTTTAAAGACGTAATTAAAAATACGCTTATTACTCAGTGTAAGACGAAACTATTATTTTCAAGGGTGAAAGCAGAAACTGTCGGAATAACAGCAGCAAATTTCTGCACTTCATTCGCTAGAGTGAAAATATCCCAACTACTTAGCTTGGAAGAAAGTAATAGGATGGCAGAGCTTGGTGAAAAGACAGCTCTTACTGCATTAGACAAGAAAAAACAGCCACTGATGCAGTTGCTACTAGGTAAAATTGAAGATTTCATGGGCGAAGATAAACTAAGTTGTTTTTGGCAAGGCACTGTGAAAAAAGATGGTGCCAAGGCAGTAGCAGATCATTTTTTTGCTTATTTGAAGAAAAAAATAGC
>JAPUES010000106.1 GCA_027492445.1 Sporomusaceae bacterium
ATAAACCCCTATTAATTTCATCATCCGAGAGTTCTTCTCCCTCTAAATACTTTGCGAGTAAATCATCATCCCCCTCTGCTGCTGCTTCTATTAGCTTTTGCCGCAGAGTCAAAACTTCTTCTAGCATATCTTCAGGGATATCACTTTCTGTATATTGGGTACCTTGTTTATTAGCAGGGGTAATAGCCTTCATTTTTAGCAAATCAATAATGCCTGTAAAGGTATCTTCAGCACCAATGGGTATTTGGATGGGCAAAACATTTGCACCAAAATTATCTTGCATTTCTTGCAGCACCCGATAAAAATCTGCATTTTCTCGATCCATTTTATTCACAAATGCCAATCTTGGCAGATTGAGCTGCCCTGCGTATTTCCATACTTTTTCCGTTTCCACTTCTACACCTGAAGCAGCGCACAATACCACCAAAGCACTATCAACAGCTCGCAAGGCGCCTTTTACTTCTCCAACAAAATCAGCATAACCAGGAGTGTCAATAAAATTGATTTTATGTTCTCGCCATTCACATGGCGCTAAGGATGCACTAATTGTTACTTTACGTTTAATTTCTTCTGGTTCAAAATCAGAAATAGTTGTGCCATCATCCACTCGCCCAAGACGAGTTGTGGCTCCTGCATTAAAGAGTAACGATTCTACAAGACTTGTCTTACCAGCTCCGCCATGGGCTACAATTGCGACATTTCTTAACTGATTGCTTTTATATTCTTTCAATTGAAGAACCCCCTTATATTGATCTATCACTCTAAAAATACAATTCTCTACTCTACTTGAATATTCCTTCTTTTCAGTTAATTCATTGGATAAATTAATAACCGCCTAATTAGGCGGTTATTAATTTTGCTACGCTAGTCATTTTTATAAAAAAAATTCATAACTTTACGCAGTGGCTTTGGCAAGGTCATTACATAGATTTTGAATGGTTTCACCGCGTTCGCCCCCTTTATGGCCTGTAGCCCACTATATCTATTGCTAGTGTATGCAGCGGTAGATAAATGAGTGCATAGGAGCTTACTTAGTTATGTTCTCCATTTTCAATTCTGCCCATGATAAAACATAAATCAGAGAGGCGGTTTAAGGTAATTAAAACATCATGATTGATTTTTTCTTGCCGAGATAAACGGATAACTTGCCGTTCTCCTCTTCTTGTCACTGTTCTTGCTAAGTCTAAAGCAGCTCCGCCGGGAGTTTCGCCAGGAATTAGAAAATGCTGAAGGGGGGGCAATTGAGCATCAAAATTGTCAATATACTGCTCAAGCTTAGAAATATGTTCAGGGGTAATATATTGGGTAGAATGATCCTTACTTGCCAGTTCAGCCATAATGAGCATCAGCATTTTTTGTAACGTATAGATGACTTCTTTCACAGGCGTCTTCGTGCACCACGCTCTTCCTAATCCTAAAGCCGCGTTTATTTCATCAATTGTTCCATAGGCTTCTACACGCAGACTATCTTTTTCAATGCGCTCACCTGTTAATAATCCTGTTGTACCTTGATCACCTGTTTTTGTATAAACTTTCATAATATACCCTCCCATCTATTCCCTTACTAAGAATTATAACAAATTTCGGGGAAAAATTTCATCATCGGTAAAAAAGAATTTTATTTCTCGCTCAGCACTTTCTGGGCTATCGGAACCATGAATCACATTTCTTCGTACATTGGTAGCAAAATCTCCACGGATTGTCCCTGGGGCAGCTTCTAGTGGTTTTGTCGACCCCATCATCGTTCGGACTAATTTAATAGCATTTTCCCCTTGTATGACCATGGCAAGTAAGGGACCAGAAACGACAAAATCAACTAATTCCTCTAAAAAATCCTTTCCCTCATGTTCACCATAATGGATTTTTGCTTGTTCTCTTGATAACTTTAGCATTTTCATGCCTATAATCTTTAAACCACGTCTTTCAAAACGAGTGATAATATCTCCGCATACGGCTTTTTCCACGGCATCTGGTTTTAATAATACTAATGTGCTTTCCATTGTATCCACCTCTATTAACGATATTTTTGTGCTTCCTCATAGTAAGTAAGAGCCGATGTTCGAATGGCCTTAATTTCTTCTTCGGTTACACTGCGTACAACCTTACCTGGAGATCCCATGACCAAGGAATTAGGTGGAATCTTTTTATGCTCCGTAATCAGAGCGCCTGCTCCAATAATGCAGTTTTCACCGATTTGGCTATAGCTTAAGATAATAGCTCCCATGCCAATCAGACAATTGCTTGCAATGTGACAGGCATGTAAAATGGCGCCATGACCTACGGTTACATATTCTTCAATTACAGTGGGATGATCATGCATGACATGAATGGTACTATTATCTTGAATATTGGTATAACTACCAATGGTTATAGGATGTACATCACCACGAATAACAGTATTAAACCATATATTAGCCTTCGAGGCAATTGTCACATCGCCAATAATATATGCACCATTTGCTAAAAAGACATCACTGGCTACTTTGGGTAGGATCCCGCTATATGGAATTTGGTTGTTACTCATTATTTTTCCCACCTTTTCTTTATCTTACTCATCTTATTATCTTATTATCCCACAAATTCTATATTCTACCACTATTTTTCAAAAAAGACACTCTTACTTTTTACTTGCTGGTAAGAAAAATGTCTCTGAATTTTTTTCCAGAGACATGGTTCTTTTATCGCACACGCTTTGCTTGTTCTATCAATTGTTCCACACGATCACGGGTATTAGGATGGGTGCTAAATAAACCTTGCAGCCAACTGCTAGTTCCCACAAAAGGATTGATAATAAACATATGAGATGTAGCGGGAGTGGCTTCATTTAAAATTTTCCCTTGTGCATTGCTTTCAATCTTTTCTAAGGCACTCGCAAGGGATAATGGATTTCCTGAAATCATGCCCCCTATTTCATCCGCTTTAAACTCTCGAGAGCGCGAAATACCAAGCTGAATGAGCATGGCTGCCAAAGGGGCTAATATGACGAGAAAAAGAAATTCAACAATGCCCGAAATGCCACCGTTCCCTTCTTCATTACTGCGGCCAAAACCTAGAAAAGCTGTCCACTGGGCAATATTAGCAATCATGGTAATCACACCAGCAATACATGCTACGATTGTACTAATAAGAGTATCATAATTTTTTATATGAGCCAGTTCATGGGCAATAACACCTTCCAGTTCGTCAGGCTTAAGACTGCGGATAAGCCCGACTGTTACGGCAACGGCAGCATGATGATGATTACGACCCGTTGCAAAAGCATTCGGTACCTCAGTATCAATAATATAGACTTTCGGCATAGGAAGTTTGGCCTTTTGCACCAATCCCGATACCATGCGTATTAGGTCGCCAGCATCTTGCGGCGTCACTTCCCTTGCTCCATACATACTAAGAATGATTTTATCACTAAACCAATAGCTAATAAAATTCATTACTAAGGATATCACCAACATGACTGTCATGCCAATGGTGCCACCAAAAAAATTGCCTACTGCTAATAACAATCCCGTTAGACCAGCTAATAAGAATGTTATTTTTACTGTATTCAATTTTCTATCACCTCACCTGTTTTTATTAGGCACTAATTTCTACTTTTTCTTTCACGGCTCGTAGCATATTCATGCTATTGTCTCGAACTTTTTTCTTTAAGATGGGGTTTAATAAGCCAGAAATCATTGGAATACCAAATTCAAAATCCACGGTCAGCTTTACTTCCGTCCCCTCATCAGTAGGGGTTAAAATCCATTCCCCAGCCATTTTCTTTAAATCCCCATCCAGCTGACTATAAGTAATGTGCATATTTTCATCATCAAAAGTATCAAGTTCTGTCCATTTAATAATGCGGCCATCCACATTAGATACCCATTTACTTACAGTAGTATTCCCTGTACGTTCGATTACTTCGACACTGACTAAGTCCGTCATAAATTCCGGATATTTTTCCATATCTTTTATGATAGGATAAATTACCTCTCGTTTGCATCCAATGGAAATGGTTACTTCAACATATGGCATCGTATATCCCCCTATAAATCTTCTATCATGTCATGAGCCATTTCAATGGCATCGGCCAGGGCCTTAAGAACGATATCAACTACTTCTTGGCTAATAATCAAAGGTGGTTCTATCCGAATTACTTTGGGATTGTTAAGGGTATAGGCTACTAAAACACCCTTGTTAATGAGCTCTGACATTAATAAACCGCCAATACCTTCTTTTGTTAATTCAATGCCTATCATCAGCCCTTTGCCCCGCACCTCCTGAATGACATCCGGAAAGGCTTGCTGCAAGGCCTGAAGTTTCGCAAGAAAATAAGCACCCGTTTCTGCCGATTTTTCTACTAGCTTTTCTTCTTGCAACACCTTAATGGTGGCAATAGCAGCGGCACATGCCAGTGGATTGCCGCCAAAAGTTGAAGTATGTAAAAAAGGACTGGTAATATATTTTTCCCAGATTGTGGGCAACGCCGTAAATGCCCCAATCGGCATAACACCACCACCAAGAGCTTTGGCTGTTGTTATAATATCAGGTACTACATGATAGTGATCAGCAGCAAACATTGCCCCCGTACGTCCAAGGCCCGTTTGCACTTCATCACAAATCAATAAGGCGCCATATTGATCACAAAGGCTTCGCACTTTCGGTAAATACTCATCAACAGGTACAATAATGCCCCCTTCCCCTTGTATCGGTTCAATAATGACCGCTGCTGTATCTTCATCTATCATTTCCTTTATTGCGTTGCTATCATTAAATGGAACATGCTGAAAACCGCTTAACAGGGGCTTAAAAGGATCGCGAAATAATTCTCGCCCCGTCGCACTCAGGGCTCCTAAGGTTTTACCATGAAAAGAATTAATGGTGGAAATGATTTTAGTTCGTCCTGTATGAATACGAGCTAATTTAAGAGCCCCCTCCACAGCTTCCGTACCGCTATTTACAATAAAACTATATTTTAAATCTCCTGGTGTAATACTAGCTAATAAAGCGGATAAATCCGCCAATGGTTTATTAAACAGCACTTTACTCGATAAGGGCATCTTATCTAATTGGTCCTTTACCGCTGCTACCACTTTGGGATGACGATGCCCCAAACTAAATACACCATAGCCACCTAAACAATCAATATATGTTTTCCCATCAATATCGCGGATAATACTGCCCTCCGCTTCCCATTCTACGGTAGATAAGCCCATAAAACGAAAGAGTTTGGCCATGGCAGGATTGATAAACTCTTCATAATTTTCAATAGTTTCACTAATAATATCCTCTGTGGACATAAACATACCTCCTAGAAACAATTGCACTCTTTCTTTACTACTTGTTATTATTTCGATTATTAGTAACTAAATTCCTCTTTTAAGCTTATTTTTACATAGAGTTGGAATGATTAATGAACGTCATTGAATTCTTTTTCTTCCACCAATTTTTTATGCCTTGAGGCCAAGTAGGAATAGGATGGCGATGGAAGAACATAAAAATAATCGGGATAATAATCAAGGTAAATACTGTCGACGTGATTAAACCGCCAATTAAAACCCAGGACATACTAACCCGCGCTTCGGAGCCTTCTGACATGGCAAGGGCCGTCGGTAACATTCCTACTACCATGGTGATTGTTGTCATAACAATGGGTTTTAATCGGGTTTTTCCAGCTTCAATAATGGCATCATAAGCCTCTACGCCCCGATCCATTAAGGTTAAGGTATAGTCAAGGAGCAAGGTACCATTTTTAGCAACTAAACCATCCATAACGAGTATTCCAATTAAAGAATACATATTTATTGTATTATTCGTCATGAGTAGAAATAATAAGGAACCTATTAACCCTAAGGGCAGAGAAAACATGCGAATAAAGGGTGTTAATAAGGATTCATACAAAATGGCCAGTAGCATATATACTAAAACCAAAGACAAGGCTAAGGCTTGGAGCATTTCACTAAAGGTATCTTTCATACTATTTGCTTGCCCTGTGAAACGATAACTTACACCAGAACCAAGTTCTTGGGGTGTTAGTTTGCTTTTAATATCCGTTAACACTTCTTGTAAGGGGCGATCGGTTATATTTGCTTGTATGCTAATGGCTCGCTGTTTATCGCTGCGTCTTAACATTACAGGTCCTGTACCCTCGCGAATGGTCGCTACATCCCCCAGAAAGACTTGATGATTCCCTGCCATAATCGGTAACATGCGAATATCAGAAGGTTTAAAACCATCACTACCCTTTAGCCTAACAATAATATCCGTATCTTGCCCATCATTATGAGGATCATTTGCATACACACCTGCTTTTTGCCCGGCAATAGCCGCACTAAAATCATTGGTGACTTGGGCTACGGAAAGATTATAAAATTTCAATCTTTCTCGATCGACGCTTAATTGGATTTCGGGCATCCCTTCCGAATAGGAGCTACGAATATCTTTAATACCAGGGATTTCAGAAAGAAGCTTTTGAACGTGATAAGAGGATTGTACCAAATCATCCAAATCAGCACTCAGTAGTTCAATTTGTACAGGTGTTGACGGTCCCCCTCCACCACCGCCAGAAACCCCTGAGACAGAGGTTTGGGTTTCGCTAATTCGAATGATAGCACTGGGGAAATTTCGCGCTGTGTAGGCACGAGCTTGATCTGTCACGTCCCAAATACTGCGATTTCGATCTTTCCGATCTAATAGACGAACGGAGATAGAGGCATTGTTACTCGTTGGTGTACCGACACTAGATAAATAATTGACTACTTCAGGAATAGTAGCGAGATAAGTTTCCAGTTCACTGACAACAGTGTTGGTTTGTTCAATGGTTTGGCCCACGGGTAACTCTACGGAAACGCGAAAGCTTCCTTCATCCGTACGCGGCATATATTCCGCGCCAATAAATCCGAGTGGAACCAAAGCGACGGACAACATAAATAGTACGAGTACACTAGCCAAAACTCGTTTGGTATGGCACAAACTCCATCGTAAAATACCTTCGTATTTTCGAATAGCTCCTTGTTCTAGCCTCTCCATAAAGTCCCATACCATTCCCTTAGGCTTTACTAAACCATTTTTAAATAATTTAGAAGCTATGAGCGGAGTAAGGGTAAAGGACACAAACATAGAAAAGAGAGTGGCAAATACAATGGTAAGACCAAATTGGCGAAAGAATTGGCCGGTCATGCCTGACATAAAGGCAATTGGCATAAATACGACTACATCACAAAGAGTAATGGCAATGGCTGCCATTCCAATTTCGTTACGTCCCTCTTCCGCGGCTTGGTCTGCTGGTTTTCCCATGTGCAGATGACGATGAATGTTCTCTAAGACAACAATCGAGTCATCAACAAGAATACCAATGCATAACGCCATCCCCATTAAAGACATCATATTAAAAGTAAAGCCCGCTATGTATAAGGCAAAGAATGTGGCAATCAAGGACGTGGGAATCGCAATCAAAACGGCAGCAGTAGAGCGCCATCCTCGTAGAAAAAGATAAAGTACCAGCCCTGTCGTTAAAAGACCTTCCACAAGATTACCAAAGGTATTACGTAAGGAATCATCAACAAACTTAGATCCATCTGTCACAACAACAAATTTATAATCAGGATATTCAGTGCGCAACACATTTAATTGTTCATTGGTGGCTTTACTAGTATCTATAATACTGGCATCGCTATTTTTGTAAACGGACATGGACACGGCATCAGAACCATTCGCGCGGCTGTAGCGACTCACCCGACTATCTTTTTCGCTAATGGTGGCAACATCTTTTAAGGGGATGGAAATACCATCGCCATTTGTAACTTGCAAGGTTCTTATTTCATCCGGCAAAGTATATTGCGCCAACATACGAACATCCGTTTGTGTTTTTTCATTATACACAGTACCTGCCGGCAATAGTATATTTTCCCCTTTCACCTTACTAATAATTTGATTAAGAGAAAGGTTGTAAAACCGGAGTTTACTGCTATCCACCTCAACTGCAATTTCTTTGTCTCTGCCACCATGGAGGGTAACTTCTGATACGCCCTCTGCCCGTTGCAGTCTTTCTTTAAAAACATTATTGGCCTTAGAATAAAGATCCGATAACGGTTGGTTGGAGGTAACGGCAATCTCAAGGACGGGTGCGGCATTAATATCTCTTTTTACCACAACAGGTTCGTCAATATTATCTGGTAATTTGCGCCGGGCTGCATTGACTTGCTTCGTGGCATCAATTGAGGCAATATCAGCATTTGCCGAAAATTCAAACTCTAAGATAATCGTAGCATTTTCTGGTCGAGCCATGGAAGTCATATGCTTTAGATGAGCAACGGAAGATAAGGATTCTTCTAAAGGTTTAATCACTTGTAGCTCTATTTCTTCGGTTCCGGCACCAGAATAATGCACAGACACCGTAACATAAGGAGTATTGAGTGCTGGCAATAGTTCTACACCAATCCGGTGAAAGCTATACAGACCAAGGATAACGAAAAACATAATAATCATCGTGATTGCCACTGGTCTTTGTATAGAAAATCTAGTTATATTCATTGCCACACCTCCTCGTAAAAAAGTTACTTATGTTATTAATTTTTTATGATAATCGTTCCTGTTTTAAGGCGTGCTAAATTGGTAATGGCTACTTGTTCGCCGCTACTAATACCGCTCAGTATTTCTACCTCTTTATCATTGCGTAGTCCGAGGGTGGCCACTCGTTCTGTCACTTGCCCATTTTCATCAACAATAAAAATCTTCTCTACACCATTACTCGATACAATGGCTTCTTTAGGAATAAATAAAGTTTGGGGTCTAAGGAGCATGGTAATGGTGGTTCTGGCAAACATTCCGGACTTAATACTAGCATCAAGGCTATCAAGAGCGATACGCATGGTAAAGGTTTGGGTTTTGGCATCCATACTTGGACTGCTATAAATAATTTTACCACTGTAGGATTTCCCTAAGGAATCCACCGTAACATTGACAGAGCTGCCAAGAGGAATCTGACCAACATCCTGCTCGGAGACAGAACAATCAACAAAGATATTGCTATTATCAATAATGGACAATAACTTTTGCCCCGCCTGGGCTATATTCCCAACCTCAGCTTGTCGAAAACCAATAATACCTGCCCGAGGTGCTCTTAACACCAAATCATTTTTCTGATTTTCCAGTGCATCAACAACACTTTGTGCTTTTTCACTAGCTGCTCTTTTCCCTAATACTGTCGCAGGGTTCCCGGAGGATATTTGTTTGGACCAAGTATCAAGGGGCGCGCGGGCGGCATTCATTTGCAGCTCGGCATTATCAAGACTTTCTTTTGAAATAGCACCTTGTTCGTATAATGTTTTGTAACGCTGAAAATTCGTGACGCTATGCTGATAATCTGCTTGGGCCTTTTGATAGCTTGCTTCAAAGCTAGCTGTACTATCAACGGCATCGGCCTGGGCTTGACGAAGACTGGCTTTATTTTGTGCTAATAAAATAGTAATATCACTTTCATCTTGTAGAATTAAATCCTGACCTTTAAAAACTTCTTGTCCAAGTTCTACGGATACCTGCGTAATTTTACCAGTATATTTTGCTACAATATCAACTTGGGACACTGGAACCGTTTGCCCTGTTAACAGAATCGTCCGTACCATATCGCGAGGCACAATGGTGATTACGTCAACGGTTGGCTTCAAATCGCCCATTCGCTGCCCTTTGACAACACTTTTAGATTTTAAAATATAAAACATTCCTATGCAGAAAGCTATAATTCCAATAGCAATGATAATTCTAGTTTTAAAACTTGTACTGTGAAAACATTCTGTTAGCCTTTTCATCTGCTTCACCTCTTTGTTATGATCTTGTTCTTATCATACTAGTGTAAAAAAATAGATTCTAAAAGAATACTCCCACTTATAAAAGTGGGAGTATTGGTGCATTTTTTACCACTTATAGTGCTTATAACTATATAAGTTCAATATTTTCATAATAGCAGGTAATCCTTGATTATACAACCATTAACTTAATTATACGGCAGACTACTTGACGAGCATAATTGGATTCTATATGATGAATTTATAGGAAGGAGGAATTTACCTTGTTTATAAAATTTTTCTTTAAAAAATCCCTGATACTTTGCTTGTCCTTTTCCTTGCTCATCATGCCAATTGTCCAAATAAAAAAGGTGGAAGCAGCAAGCATCGTGGAAAAATTACTGTATTCAACCCTTGCTGTTGGACTTGTCACAGCTTACTATAATGATGTAGATGCCCATGGGCAAGAAGAAATGCTGGCCAATACAAAAAAACAAACTGGGGTCTATGATGATGAGGAGGCCACGGAGCGCATCCTCACTATAAAGAAGCAACTTATGGCACCTGGGTCTATAAAATCCACTTATGCTATTTATGCAAATCCTAAAACTGATTTTAATGCTTTTTGTACTCTTGGTCATGTGATTAGTATTAATAAGGGTACTCTCGACCGCTTAGATGATGATGAATTGGCATTTGTTATGAGTCATGAAATGGCACATGGTGAAGGAAAACATGTGGTGACGGGCATTACAAAAAGCATTGGCCTTGGTGTGGCAGTAGATCTCTTTTTAGACAGCAATCGCAATGATACTAGTTACCTACTATCAGCCATTGGCGCTAATTTTATTAATAATGAAATGTTTACGATGGAACAAGAATGGGAAGCAGACAATCGCGGATTTGACTATGCAATACTCGCTGGCTTCAATCCTGGCGGTGGCGCTGCCGCCATGGCAAAATTACGTTCTGAGTATGGAGAACTTTATCATGAAGGCTTGGGCAAAGTGATTAATCCCAATAATCACCCTAAAACTAGCGACCGCATCACTAACTTTGCAACGAAATTGACTACATATAGTAAGAATCATGTCACTGTAAAAAATGACAAGACGGTTTTACTTGATAACAAGGAAATTATCACCCCGACAGAAAGCAGTTACTATCTAGGAGAAGAAAGAGCTTATTTAATTGCAGGAAACCTGGCTAAAGTCTATCACAATCAAGAAATAGGCACCGCCACAGTCAATGAGGAAGGGGTCGTTTCTATCGGTGACCAAGTTATTGTCCATTTAACCCCAAGTGATATAAGTGGGGAAGAAATCGTAAGTCGTCTTAATGCCAACACTACTTCTAAATAACCCACGCTACCAACACCTCTTGCGCTTTACTAGCGTAAGAGGTGTTTTTTATTTACATGCTAACAGTGTTGGAATCAGTTCTATTTGCTTATTCACTAGCCACTGACCAATCTCTTTGCCTTTTAACTCCTTGGGTGGTGAACTTTCTAGCAGTAGTGCTTTTAGCTTACCACTGAGGGTGCTTAATTTAGGAAAAGTCCAACCTGCTACTTGAGCAATGCTATCAAATTCTTCGATAGTTAATGCCCCCCGACCTAAACCATTCATGGCTACTACTATATTTTCAGGACTAGGAGATGCTAATAAGGTGCTACTTTTTCTAGCAATAAGAGCTGAATCCAACCAGTCGCCCGGTAATGTCATTCTTTGATTCCATAGGAGCATTTTTTCCCCTTCGATAAATAATCCGAATAAGGCAAACCTTACCTTTGCCTTATTCGTACTCTGCGCCACCTCGTCAAGCAGGGTCATGGCCCTCTCAAAATCCTCTTTGGGTAATTCCCATAGTTCTTTAAATGTAAGCTGTAATAGTTCAGCTTCCTGTAAAATTCTAAAAAAAGTAGCTGGCCGCTCTGCCGCTGTTAACACCTTTGTTAATTCTATCAACATACGTTCGGCAGGTTCTAGCACAAGCTCTCCGCCAACAGCCCTTGCTAACGTCAGTGTTTGCTTCTCAACGGAAAAGCCAAGGCGAGCTGCTTGACCAGCAAGGCGCAACGCCCGCATAGGGTCATCGGAAAAGTGTTCACTCGTGGCTCTCAGTATTTTGTTATTAATATCTTCTCGCCCATGATAAGGGTCAATCATTTCCCCTGTTAAACAATCCATGGCGATAGAGTTAACCGTCGTATCCCGGCGATAAAGATCTTCTTCTAGGGTTATCTTCGGGTTGGATGCTATTTTAAAACCTTTGTAACCGCTGCTAACTTTGCGCTCGGTGCGAGCAAAGGCTAATTCACAGCGTACCCCATCAATGAGCAGGCGAAAAACAGGAAATGATTTCCCATATTCTTCCGCCTCTGGAAATAAGGTTTTAAAATTCCGCTTTACCATGCCGACGATACAAAAATCTATATCTTTAGGTACTATCCCCATGATTTGATCACGGACGCAACCACCGACGCGATAGACTCGTCCTCCATTCTTAGCAATCATTTCTGCAAAAGATGATTCTGTTAGTACACTATTCATGTCTTATACTCCTTAGCTTGGTATTATTTATAAACCAACACATTGCCTCATTATATACCTTCTCTTACTAAATGTGAATTGTTCATATAACAATACTAGGTATAGCGTTTAAACAAAGCCTCCATTTATAAAAATGGAGGCTTTAAATAGGTATATATTTGAAATTTTATGGGGATAATCGTTATATATTATAAATAAGGAAGTGTCTTATGAATAAATTATTAACCCCACAATATATTTTAAAAGCCTTTGCCATTACTACAAAAATAAATGTCGTGGCTTTTGTTGCTGCTGTACTTTTGAGTGTCGGCTGGACGTATTTACTGTTTGGTTTTTGGGATTGGAAACATTTAATGCATTTATGTCTATTTTATGGTGTAAATCTAGGGGCAACCTTGTTACTAAAGCGTTGGTATGAAAGCCATCTAAAGCAAAAGCGCCAGCTCAGCTTACCTAGTGAGAGTCAGTGTGAATTATGATTTCATAGGTACTTTTAGCACCTGCCCAGGGAATATTTGGGCGTTGCTTCGTAGGCCGTTTACTTCTTTAATCGCCTGGGTCAAATCTCTTATATCATCTTGGTTGGTTACATACTTTCCAGCAATTCCCCATACCGTATCTCCAGCTTTTACATCCACAGTAGAATAATGACTTACCCCTAAAAAAGCATTGGAACTAGCGAGTGGCGTAATGGACCATACTGCAACAAGTAAAGCAATAAGGAATAAAAATCTCGTCATATAATAACACCCTTTCAAACATATGTTCTGTTAGGGAAATTATACCACAGTACATATGTTCTACGCAAGTAAGTTTTGATACTAATTAAAAAAAATCCTACACCTATTTTCTAGGTTGTAGGATTTTTTTCTTTCCCCTCTGCAAGTCGCCCTCTTTTAACAATACCAGCACCAAAACGCTCTTTTAGTTCATCCATAACACTGGCTATTTTTTCACGTTTTTCTGTTACTTCATTAAAAAGACTAAGCTGTATTCCGCTTTGAGCAAAATTAGAGATGGTAATACCTAATAAACGAATACCTTCTTTAACTGGAATTTTTTCCATCAGCTTGATAGCTGTTTCATAGATTGTTTCATCAAATCCGATGGGATCCATTACTGTAATGCTGCGGGTAATAGTCTGAAAAGAAGAAAAGCGGACTTTTAAAGTAAGGGTTCTCCCTCGCAGTCCAGCTTTCCGAAGCCGCCAGCCAATTCGTTCTGCTAGCAGTAATAGTTCTGTCTTTATTTCTTCTTGGGAACGAATATCCCGCTTAAAAGTATCTTCGTTGCCAATGGATTTTGCTTCTCGATCCGGTATTACAGGGCGTTCATCCCGCCCCCATGCCAAGTTGTATAACTCAAGGGCATTTTTACCAAGAGCCTTTTCCAATTTATAGACATCAGCCTGTTGCAAATCACCCATGGTTTCGATATGCATCGACTTGAGTATTCTTGCCGTAGCATCCCCAACCCCCCATATTTTTTGTACAGCAAGGGGTGCTAGGCGCTGACTCTCTTCTCCTGGACGTATAATAACTAGTCCATCTGGTTTTTGTAAGGCAGAAGCTAATTTAGCTAAAAACTTATTCGGCGCTACTCCAACGGAGACAATTAGATCCACTTCTTTTTTCACTTGAATTTTTATCTGCTGAGCAATGTCTGCTACATCTTTATAAAGAAGTTCCATCCCTGTAACATCCATAAAGGCTTCATCTAAAGCTAGGGTCTCAACAATTGGTGAAAAGCTTTCAAAAATAGTAAGTATTTGGCTAGAAACCTGAGCGTATTTAGGGATATTTGGCATAATATAAATGCCCTGAGGACAGCGTCGCCTAGCTTCTACGATTGGCATGGCAGAATATACACCATACTGCCTAGCTTCATAAGAAGCAGCACATACTACACCCCGGTTACTATCACCGCCTACAATTACAGGTTTTCCTATTAGCTCCCGGTTATCTCGTTGCTCCACAGAGGCGTAAAAAGCATCCATATCAGCATGTAGTATCCAACGTTGATAGGTCAATATACATTCACCTCCACGGCTAGCAAACTGTGCATTCTTTTTTTTATTTTACGCAAAGTACATCTTAACTAGAAAAAGTTTCCAATGGGAAGCGGATCATAAAGGTGGTTCCTTCTCCTGGTTGGCTACTACATTTTACAGTTCCAGCAAACCGTCGAACCACTAGATTATACAAAACACAAAGTCCAAGTCCCGTACCGCCAGAACCCCGGTCAGTTGTAAAGAAAGGTTCAAAAATTCTTGGCAGCACATCGGCAGCGATGCCTTTACCATCATCCTGATAGGTAAGGACAAAATCTTCCTCCTCGAGCAAAACTTTAATGGAGATAGTTCCTCGCACTCCCGGGTCATAAGCATGGTGCAGAGAATTCATTACTAGATTGGTAACAATCTGGTATAATGCCCCCGGGTAACTATCAATCAACAGTCCTATGGGGCAATCAATAACCGTCACATGGCGGGACTTTTTAATTTTGGGCGATAGACTGGTAAGTATCTCTTGTAAGTATTCACCTACATAAAAAGCACGTCGTTTCTCACTTGATTGGTCAACAGCTACTTGTTTAAAACTGCGTACTAACTCCGCTGCCCTTTTTAAATTGGATAATAGGAGCTGAGCTGCTTCTTGACTGTCTTCTAGATATTTAACCATATCCTTGCGCATCAGAGAACCCGCCTTATATTTATGAGAAAATTCTTCGGTCATGGTGTCCATATGAGATGCAACAGTAACACCAATACCAATGGGAGTATTAATTTCATGAGCAATACCAGCAACCAAGGTTCCAAGAGCTGACATTTTTTCTGATTCAATCAGATAATCTTGGGTTTTGCGCAGCTCCCCTAAGGTGGCAGTAAGCTCAGCATTCACAAAGGTTAGCTCATGATTAATATCCTGTAATTCCTGGGTTCTAAGTTCTACAATCACTTCTAAATGATCTTTTGAATGGCGCAGCAATTCTTCCGCATGTTTTCTTTCTGTAATGTCATGCCAAACGAGTAAGGCACAAGTCTCGCCACCAATATCAATCACTTCACCCGAACATAATCCAACCCGCTTTTCTCCCACATTGGTGCACCAAGTAACTTCCAAATTTCGAAAAAAGCCCTTAACCCATAAAGTATCATAGGCCTGGGTTCTTTCTTCTGCGTTAAACCATAAACCAAATTCGTTTGCCGTTCGCCCAATGACCATTTCTCTTTTGTAGCCAAGAATGGTAAAGAAAGCTTCACTGGCTTCAATGTATCGTTTGTCACTGACTCTGCTGATGGTCATTACATCGGCGCAATAACAAAAAGCCTTGTAAAATTTTTCTTCAGAAGCAGTTAGGTGGGATAGGGTTCGTTCATGATTTCGGCTATTATTATAGAGGTATTCTGTCATGATATTAAATCTTTCTGATAAGTGCAGCAAATCATATTTAGTATTGGCATGGAGCAATCTAGGTATGTTTCCTTTGGCAATGTCAGACATTCCTAGATTAATACGGACAATGGGTAGGACAATTGCACTATGGACAAACATGATCATAATCCCAAACATAAAAATTACAATCAACACCAGAGAACCGAGATTCATGTACAAACTATTACTTTTAGCATTAAAAAGTAAGGCTTCGATGTTGTTCCCCCAAAAATCAGAACTAAGTGCACTGCTTGACAAGGTCTCGTGAATTTGAACATTGAGTTGGCTAAAGATATATTCTGTGATCGTTATATGCACAATAAAGAAAGCAAAGAGAGAGAGCAGCAAGACAATAAGCAGCGCCATTGTAATGTTTTTATGCATAAATATACCCCCTCTTTTCTGTGCTAAAAAGTTGTTATTGCATATAACTACATACATGTACTAAGAATATAAGAATACTTTCAACGTCGACTTTCATTATTCCTGTAAAGTTTTATGTATCCGTCTTATTAAACATAAATCTTACTTAAAAAGATTCACTTATTGCCATCTATTTTATAGAAATAAAGAGGATTTGCTAGATTTAAAAAGAATGTTTTACTTATGCAAAGAGTATCTGGAGGTGCAGGAAATGAGCAGTCGCAAAATATTAATCTTTCATATTTTAACAGTAGCCATTATAAATCTGCTCTCTACTTGGCTACTACTACTGTCAGGAAGTTTTTGGCCGACTTTTATTGTAAGCTTACTGCTAGTGGCTGCTTCTAGTATCATTATGTATCGTGCTTGGCCGGAAGTTGAATCGAATAAAAACAAGGAAATACTACCGGAAATTCAAATTGTACCAGAAACAAAAGATGCAGATTTATTTGATGTAGCAGAAGATTTAATTTTTATTTCCCAACAATTAGTATGGTTAGTGAATCAAAATCGTACCTCTTTAAAAAAGCTAGCACAGCTATCTCAAGGCATTGCTAGGGAATGTGAAGTAAACGCCAGTGGAGCCCAAGAAACGGCAGCGGGTATTGCAGAGTTTGCTTCTGCTTCCTCCTCCGTATCAAGAGTTTCGCAAAAAGCTTTATTACAATGCCAACAATCCTCAGAGCTAGCACTACATAAGCATGAAGAGATAAGTAAGTCCACTGATGCCCTACTAAAAGCGGCGGATATTATAAAGGAAATTTCCGATGACATGAATGAAGTAGAAAGAACCGTCAGCGAATTGAATCAACTTTCTGCCGAACAGCAAAATACTTCTGAACAAATGGCTGATGCTGTAGAAATGATTACCATGGCAACGGTGGAGATTGCTGGCAATACCCAAGAAGCCCTAAATCGGGTAAGCCTACAGGAAGAAGGAATTGGAGAAATTTATGCCCAAGCCAAACAAGTAACTGCTATGGCCGATCGACTACATAAATTAGCCTCTTTATCAAAAACAAAAAATGAAATCATCTTTGGTATAAACCCCTTCCTTGCTCCTCGCTTTATTAGAGAAAATTATGTACCAATCTTAGAAGCCGTTGCCTATGCTGTAAACCTTAAACCGCATTTTATCATTGTTTCGGAATATGATTCCTTAGGCAGAGCATTGTTAAAGGGAACCGTAGATGTGGGCTGGTTTTCGCCCTTTGCTTATATTTCAGCTAAAATGAAAGGGGATATTATTCCTCTGGTGACCCCTGTTGTTAATCACCACTCTCATTATACAGGCTATATTATCACCTTAAAAGACCAGGGCATTCAGTCCATTAAGGACTTAAAAAATAAACGGTTTGGCTTCGTAGATTCTCAGTCTGCTTCTGGTTACATCTTCCCCAAAGCCTTACTCGCCGAAGAAAATAAAACACCGGAAGACTTTTTTAATGAAACGGTATTTTTAGGTAGCCACAACCGCGTCATTGACGGTGTCTTTGACGGAACGGTAGATGCGGGAGCCACCTACTCGGAAGCGATGGAAAGCGCTAACATAAGAGGTCTACCCATTGGTAAAATTGCCATTATCGCACAAAGTGAGCCCATCCCTAAAGATGCCATTGCAGCACGGCCCAATTTAAATCCAGAATTAATACAGCGCATGCAACAAGCTTTTTTATCCATCACTGACAAGGATGTAAGATATGCAACTTTTATGAAAAAAACGGCAATTAACGGCTTTATTACAGCAACAGATGCTGCCTATAATCCGCTGCGAAAGCTTGCGCAAATGACTAGCGACCGCAATCTCACAGAATAAAATACTATGATACTAAAAGGAAAAGCACTAACTATGGCAGCTAGT
>JAPUES010000107.1:0-8565 GCA_027492445.1 Sporomusaceae bacterium
AACGTCCACCTTTTAATAATCAAAATAATGCTGGACAAAATACTAACCAACGTCCGCCTTTTAACAATCAAAATAGTGCTGGGCAAAATAATACCCAACGTCCGCCTTTTAACAATCAAAACACGCCACCGGCAGGTAATCAAGGTCGGCCAGCTCCTGCTAATAAATTTCAACAGAATAATAACCGTCCTAATAATAATTTTAATAAAAAACCGCAAGTTAGCCGTGGACATCAACCGCGGGTGGCACCAGCCCCTAAAATGGAAATGCCAAAACCTAAAACTGTTAAATTAGGTGAATCCATTACGGTAAAAGAATTAGCAGGCAAACTGTCCCGTGAAGTCGGTGAAGTGATTAAAAAGCTGATGATGCTTGGCATTATGGCGACTATCAATCAAGATCTTGATTTTGATACTGCTTCCTTACTGTCAACGGAATTTGGGGTTGAAGTACTAGAATTACCACCAGAAGAAGATCCTACTGAAATTGCAGAAATTGAAGATAACCCTGCAAGTCTTGTAGTAAGACCACCGGTTGTAACTGTAATGGGACACGTGGATCATGGTAAGACTTCCTTACTTGATTCCATTCGTCAAACCAGTGTAACGGCCCACGAAGCCGGCGGAATTACCCAGCATATTGGTGCTTATAAAGTGACTTGTAATGGTAAAAAAATCGTGTTTCTTGACACCCCTGGTCATGAAGCCTTTACGGCAATGCGGGCTCGTGGTGCGCAAGTAACGGATATTGCTATTTTAGTTGTAGCTGCTGATGATGGCGTTATGCCACAAACCATCGAAGCCATTAATCATGCCAAATCTGCAAATGTACCTATCATTGTCGCCATTAATAAAATTGACCGCCCAGGTTCCAATCCAGATCGTGTAAAACAACAATTATCCGATCATGGTCTTGTTCCGGAAGATTGGGGCGGCGAGACAATCATGGTGCCAGTATCCGCACAAAAGAAACTAGGTATTAATGATCTTTTAGAGATGATTGTACTGGTTGCTGAAATGCAAGAAATAAAAGCCAACCCTCATCGCCTAGCAATGGGTACGATCATTGAGGCGAAACTTGACAAAGGCCGGGGCCCTGTTGCGACAGTGCTCGTACAAAAAGGAACTCTTCATATCGGCGATACTATTATTGCAGGTATTGCTTATGGTAAAGTTCGGGCCATGATTAATGATCGTGGTGAAAAAGTTAAAAAAGCTGGTCCTTCTACCCCTGTAGAGGTTCTTGGTCTTGCCGATGTACCTGAAGCAGGAGATGTACTACTAGCAGTTGATGAAAAAATAGCCAGAGCAGTAGCGGAAAAACGGATTGCCAAAAGACGAACAGATGAATTAATGCAATCCCAAAAAGTTTCTTTAGATGACTTATTTAAACAAATTCAAGATGGCAATATTAAGGATCTTAATATTGTTATTAAGGCAGATGTACAAGGTTCTGTTGAAGCCTTGCGTCAGTCTTTACTAGCCTTAAATACTGGAAATGAAGAAGTACGCGTTAATATCGTGCATGCTGGCGTTGGTACTATTAATGAATCCGACGTAATGCTTGCTTCTGCTGCGAATGCTCTTATTATTGGATTTAATGTACGACCTGATGCTAATTCTCGTAAAGCAGCTACGGCTGAAAAAGTAGACATTAGAATGTACCGCATTATTTACGAAGCATTAAATGATGTTGAAGCTGCCATGACTGGTATGCTTGCACCGACCTTTAAAGAAACAATTCAAGGCCGCGTAGAAATACGTCAAATCTTTACTATTTCGAAAGTCATTATTGCTGGTGCTTATGTATTAGAAGGTGAAATTCTAAATTCATCCCAAGTGCGTGTAATTCGTGATGGAATTGTTCTGCATGAAGGTCCTCTTGAATCATTAAGACGTTTCAAGGATGATGTAAAAAAAGTTGCTGCTGGTTATGAATGCGGCGTTACTGTAGATAATTTCCGTGATCTTAAAGAAGGTGACATTTTAGAAGCCTTCACTATGGAACAAATAAAACCTAAGGGTTAAAAAAGAGGGTCAGATAGTTATGGGACAGCTCCGCGTAGAAAAAGTTCAGGAGTTTATTAAGCAAGAAATTAGTAAAATTATTTTATCAGAACTGAAGGATCCAAGAGTTGGTTTTGTTACCATTACCCAAGTAGAAGTAACAGGTGATTTGCTAAGTGCCAAGATTTATGTCAGTTTAATGGGTAGTGATGAACAAAAAGCCAATACCTGGAAAGGACTGCAAAGTTCTTTAGGTTATATGCGTACGGAAATTGGGAAAAGAATTCGCATGCGACTTACACCAACCTTATCACTTCATCTTGATGAATCCTTAAATTATAGTGCTCATATCCAAGAATTGTTACTTAAAATTAAAGAAGAAGAGAGCAAACAATAAGCTATGGATGTTTCATTCAAACAAATTGCCAACCTTTTTGAAGAAAGTCACTCTATCATTCTCACTGGCCATGTTAATCCTGATGGAGATTGTTTGGGTTCGATATTAGCCTTGTATCAATATCTTCTTGCCCTTGGAAAAGATGTACGGATGGTACTTGATGATGATGTACCTGTGCTGTATAAGTTCCTGCCTGGTCATCTCGCTATTGAAAAGCCAACAGCACAATTAATAAAGGCTGATTTATTAATTGTGCTAGATGCCAGTGATCTTGAACGTATTGGTGCAGTAAAACATTATGTGAATGCTCCCATTTTAAATATTGATCATCACCTTTCTAATACTCGGTTTGCTGATTATTGTTATATTGACGCTACCTCGGCAGCGACTGGTGAAATACTGTTTCAGTTATTTACCATGCTCAACGCCACTATTACTGCCGATATGGCCAGTTGTTTGTATACTGCAATAGCGACAGACTGTGGTTTTTTTCGGTATGCCAATACCTCCGTACAAACGATGAACTACGCTGCCGCTTTAATGGAGAAAGGTGCAAGTCCTCATATTATTTCCGAACATTTAGAAACAAAATCCCTAGAGAGCATCTTAACGTTAGGAAAAGTATTAGAGTCTTTAGAGCTTTATCATCATGGTAAAATTGCTTCGATTACGATTTTGCCAAATACCTTAAGTAGCCTTGATACTACCGAAGGTTTTATCAATTACCCAAGGGTCATTGCTGGAGTCGCCATTGCCATTATGTTTAAGGTGATGAGTGATAATACAGTACGTATTAGTTTTCGCTCTAAAGATGTCGATGTTAGTACATTAGCATTATCTTTTGGTGGCGGCGGTCATGCACGTGCTGCAGGCTGCGCCATTACCGGTAAAATAGAAGATGTCAAAAAAACAGTTCTTTTAGCCGCCATAAAGCAGTTAAAAGAGGTGGCACCATGATGGGCGGCCTTATTAATGTTTTAAAACCGCCTGGTATGACTTCCCATGATGTAGTGTCCTTTATTCGCAGAACCTATCATTTAAAACGTGTCGGTCATGCTGGCACCTTAGATCCAGCAGCAGCAGGAGTGCTACCCGTAGCCCTAGGTCCTGGGACGCGCATGCTAGAATATATGACAGATTGTGATAAAAGCTACCGTGTTGAACTTACCATTGGTTATGAAACAGATACAGGGGACGCTACTGGTACCATAATTCGTGAACAGAATTGTACCATGCCAACCACAGACATTTTAGAGAAAGTACTATCCTCCTTCCTTGGTAAAATTGAACAAGTTCCTCCCATGTATTCTGCCATTAAGGTGCAAGGAAAGAAGCTTTATGAGTTAGCACGGGCAGGAATTACAGTGGAAAGAAAAGCACGTCAGATTGAAATCCATAGTATTACACTTTTAAACATCACATCAAATACTATTTTATTTGATGTGGTATGTTCAAAGGGAACTTATATTCGCTCTTTATGTACGGATATTGGCTTACAAATTAATTGCCCAGTAGTCATGTCCTTTTTAGTACGGACAGGAGTTGGTTCTTTTCTACTAGGCCAAGCCTATTCCTTAGAGGAAATTGCCGAGCGTCTAGACGAGGTAGTACTGCCAGTTGATAGTGCCCTTGCTTATATGGCAAGAATCACCTTATCAGCAGAACTAACCAAAGCCTTTAAACACGGCCAGCTGATTACAGTCCAGCGTGATGAAGAGGTAACAGGACAACTGCTGCGAATCTATGATTCCCAACATGTATTAATTGGCATAGGTCAGGAAAAACCTGGTACCTCTTTAATTACGCCGATAAAAGTCTTAGTTTCCGGGTAACTTAATTTATATGAATTGATAGTTGTGTGGTGTATGATATGCAAATTTTTACTAAATTAACAAGTTTAAATCAAAAGTTTTCTGGAATTTCAATTGCCTTAGGTACTTTTGATGGAATACATACCGGTCATCAAAAAATTATTTCTCGTGCTGTGGAATTGGCAAGGCAAATAAATGGTACTAGTATGGTATTAACCTTTAGTAATCATCCTTTATCTGTAGTTGCACCTCAGCATTGTCCGCAGCAATTAGTCACGCAAGAATATAAGGCCGAGTTAATTCAAAATCTTGGGGTAGATGTTCTGTTAAATCTCCCTTTTACCCCTCAATTTTTACAACTCTCTGCCACTGAATTTATTCATTTGACCTTAGGGAACTTAAGCCCTAGGCATATTGTTGTGGGTCCAAATTACTTTTTTGGTTACAAACGTAGTGGTACAGCAGAGCTTTTACAAGAAGCGGGGAACAAATATGGTTTTAATGTGGAGATTCATCCCACGGTTTATGTTGATGATGTGGTGGTGAGCAGTACTTTAATAAGGCAGCTAATTGCCGCTGGTAAAGTGGATCAAGCTGCCCATCTGTTAGGTCGGCCTTTAGCACTTAAAGGAACTGTGATTCATGGGGATAAACGCGGCCGTCAATTAGGCTATCCGACTATCAATCTTAAAATTCCAAATCACTTAATTTTGCCAACGGATGGTGTCTATGGAGTTGTAGTGACCATTCATAACATAGAGTATAAGGGTGTTGCTAATATTGGTAACAATCCTACTTTCAATGGAATTCACCGTCGTCTAGAAGTACATCTTTTAGATTTTGATGATAATGTATACGGTCAAATCGTCACTGTAATTTTTTTGAAAAAGATTCGGGGACAAGTTGCTTTTTCCAATGCAGAGCAACTTAAGGTACAAATCTTTGAAGATGTCTTAACTGCAAAACAATATTTTTCTTCAATTGATGAATCATAACTAGTAAAGTTTTTAACTATGGTTTACAAGCTTTACTAGTTATGATAAAATAGAATTTGTGGATTAACGTCTATCTGGCGTATAATCCTAGATAACCATAGCGAGGATGCTCGATTCTCCAACGAATATCTTGGCTAATGGGGATATATATTAAGGGAGGGTACCATTACTATGTTAACACCAGAATTAAAACAATCCTTGATTGAGAAGTATCGTGTACATGAAGCTGATACAGGATCACCAGAAGTACAAATTGCGATCTTAACAGAGCGCATCAACTATTTGACTGGTCACTTAAAAATGCACAAAAAGGATCATCATTCCAGACGCGGTCTTTTGAAAATGGTTGGTCAACGTAGAGGTTTATTAAACTATTTACGTGATAATGATTTAGAGCGTTATCGTTCTATTCTTGAGAAACTAAACCTAAGAAAGTAAGAGACTTTTTTATTTATCTAAGAAGGGGACTAGGGTTTTGCCTAGGTCAAGGACTTGGCAAAAGCCAAGTCCTTTCTTATTATGATAATAACCCTATCTTTTATTATTATTTTATCGATTAGCGAATAATAATAAAGGGAATAATAAAAAAAATGTCGAAGATTTAACTATTAAAATAGAGCAGGAATACATAGGAGGAAAAATTAATATGCAGACATTCCAAATGCAATTAGGTAACAGAGACCTAATTATAGAGACAGGTAAGATGGCAAAACAAGCAGGTGGTTCCGTATTAGTACGATATGGTGATACAGCGGTGCTTGTTACAGCTACCGCATCCGCTGAACCCCGGGAAGGAATGGATTTTTTCCCATTAACTGTTGATTATGAAGAAAAACTATATTCCGTGGGCAAAATTCCTGGCGGATTTATTAAACGGGAAGGACGTCCTAGTGAATCCTCCATTTTGGCTGGTCGCTTAATAGACAGGCCTATTCGCCCTTTATTTGCTAGCGGTTTTCGTAATGATGTACAAGTAGTAGCTACCGTTTTGTCGGTAGATCAAGATAATCCTCCTGAAATACCAGCTATGATTGGGGCATCTTGTGCCTTATCCATTTCTGATATACCATTCAATGGTCCGATTGGCGGCGTACGCGTAGGTATTATTGACCATGAATTTATCATTAATCCTACTGTGGAGCAACAAAAGCTTAGTGAATTAAATTTAGTAGTAGCTGGTACAAAAGATGCTGTACTCATGGTAGAAGCAGCAGCGAATGAATTATCGGAAGATGTTATTTTAAAAGCTATTAATTTTGGCCATGATGTGATTCGTTCGGTTATTGCTCTGCAAGAAACAATGATGGAACAAGTAGGTAAGCCAAAACGTGAAATAAAGCTTTATGAAGTACCTGCGGATATTAATGAAGCGGTGCGTAGTTATGCCACTGAAAGTTTAACTGCTGCCGTTACACATCCTGATAAACAAACACGTGAGACCAATACCAAGCAAGTGAAAGCCCAGGTTGCAGAATATTTTGCTACTATTTATCCAAATAACGGTAAAGATATCCAAAATATGATGCAAAAAATCATTAAAGAAATCGTACGTAAGATGATTACCGTTGATAAAATTCGTCCTGATGGCCGTGGCCTTGAAGAAGTAAGACCCATTAGCTGTGAAATCAGTCTACTGGCACGGACACATGGTTCAGCCCTCTTTACCCGTGGTCAAACCCAAGCACTTACTATAACGACTCTTGGCGCTATGGGCGACGAGCAAATCCTTGACGGTCTAGGGGTAGAAGAATCTAAACGCTATATGCATCATTATAATTTCCCATCTTTTAGTGTTGGTGAAACAAGACCCTCTCGCGGACCAGGACGTAGAGAAATTGGTCATGGTTCTTTGGCGGAAAGAGCTCTTGTACCAGTTATCCCTTCTGAAATAGAATTTCCTTATACCATTCGCTTAGTTTCTGAGATTTTAGAATCCAATGGTTCGAGTTCAATGGCAAGTGTCTGCGGCAGCACCTTATCACTATTAGATGCTGGTGTACCCATTAAACGCCCAGTTTCTGGCGTTGCCATGGGACTTGTTAAAGACGGTGACCATTACTCTATCTTAACAGATATTCAAGGCATGGAAGATGCTTTAGGGGATATGGACTTTAAAGTTGCTGGTACAACCAACGGTATTACCGCCATCCAAATGGATATTAAAATTGCTGGTATTACGAAAGAAATACTGGTTGATGCCCTTGCCCAAGCCAATCGTGGCCGTATGCATATTATGGGTAAAATTACCGAGTTAATTAGTCAGCCTCGACCTGAATTGTCGGCCTTTGCCCCACGCATTATTACCATGGTCATTCATCCAGATAAAATCCGCGATGTCATTGGGCCTGGTGGTAAAATGATTAAAAAAATCATCGAAGAAACAGGTGTTAAAATTGACATTGAAGATGATGGCAAAGTCTTCATTGCGGCCGTCGATATGGAAGCAGGACAAAAAGCGGTAAAAATCATTGAAGGTTTAGTACGAGATGTTGAACTTGGTACGATTTACACTGGTAAAGTAATGCGTTTGATGAATTTTGGTGCCTTTGTTGAAATCCTTCCTGGTAAAGAAGGCTTGGTACACATCTCTCAATTAGCTCTTGAACGGGTGGAAAAAGTTGAAGATGTTGTAAAAATTGGTGATGAAATCATGGTTAAAGTAACTGAGATTGATCGTCAAGGCCGTATTAATTTGTCCCGCAAAGAAATATTAGCCGCAGAAGCTGCTAAAAATAAAGAACAACCATCCTAAGTTGAAAGAGTCTGTTGCAATAGATTGTTAAAACCTATTGCAACAGACTCTTTTTATTCATAAAAGGCCCTCTAAGTCATACATTAATAAAAATAGATTTTTTGAAAAAGACTTAGAGGTGATGCAAGTTGAATAGAATTTTTGTTACTCGAATTAGACAGTGGTATCTTTTTCTTGCTACAGGAGTTTTTATCACCGTAGCAATGTTATCTGGTGTGTTGCAGCCTCTCTTTGTTACCACCCAAATTCCTGGTAAAATCCAACCTATTTTTCAAGGCAATACAGGCGAAAAAAAAGTAGCTTTTGCCTGTAATGTCTTTTGGGGGGAAGAATTTTTACCTGAAATGCTAGATACCTTGGACGCAAATAATATTAAAGTTACTTTTTTTATTGGTGGTAGCTGGGCTAAAAGATTCCCTCATGTAGTTACAGAACTTGCAAGGCGAGGACATGAACTAGGTAATCATACCTATAGTCATCCACATCCTAATACCTTAAGTAAAGAAAAAAACAAAGAGCAAATCCTGCGTGCTGAAGAATTAATTACCGAGTTGACCCAAATCAAAACAACCTTATATGCCCCGCCCTATGGAGAATACAATGA
>JAPUES010000107.1:8665-17917 GCA_027492445.1 Sporomusaceae bacterium
AGTTGACCCAAATCAAAACAACCTTATATGCCCCGCCCTATGGAGAATACAATGATACAGTATTATCCGCGGCGAATGAGCTAGGGTATACAACGATTATGTGGAGTATTGATACCATTGATTGGCAGCGTCCTCCAGCGGAAGTACTCATCAGCCGTGTAATGAAAAAAATTACTAATGATTCTATTATTCTGATGCACCCTACAGCACCAACAGCAAAGGCATTACCCGAGTTAATTCAGCAAATCAAAAGCAAAGGCTATACGATTACAACCATATCTGATATAACAAAATAAAAAAAACAGGCATACTAATGCCTGTTTTTTTATTGCCTATTACTCTTAGTTATGTTATCATGTTAACATAACTAAGAGTTTTCTGTTAGTTATGTTCTTTTCAGCGCGATTCTAAATAGGGGGTTGATCTATGGATTCTTATCATTCCTCTCCCGTATGCCGCGTGTCCTTTACTATGGCAAAATCTCTTCATTTTTCTTACTAAACCATATTTTCTTGGAGGTATTTCGTGTATAAAAGTAAATTATTACCCTATATTATGATGTTATTTCTGTTAATTTCCATGATTTCTCCCATTGCAACCACTCATGCTGCGCCACTTGACAATGTACTATCAACTCTAGCTGCATCTACGATTACCGAGCAAAATAGTGGCGGAAGCGGGACAGGATTACTAGAAAAAATTTTCAACTTAGTATTTAGTAAATTTTTAGGTCCCATTTTAAATATCTTTACGGATAAAACAAGTAATCCTAGCCCTGTTATCGGAACACCCACAAGCCCCGGCACCTTAAAAGGTAAAGTAATTGTGGTTGACCCTGGGCATGGAGGAAGCAATCCTGGCGCAGTGGCGAATAATACCAAGGAAGCCGATAACAATTTGGCCGTAGCCTTAAAATTGCGTGATAAA
This sequence comes from Sporomusaceae bacterium, assembly GCA_027492445.1. Lineage (GTDB taxonomy): Bacteria > Bacillota > Negativicutes > DSM-13327 > DSM-13327 > CTSoil-075. Next base: position 9,593 of record JAPUES010000107.1, read on the forward strand.
TTAGTACAAGCTGGGGCTAAGGTTATTATGACGCGGGATACTAATCGCACCGTTGCGCCAGAAGGAAGTTCCTTAGGTGCAGAACTAGAAGCTCGAGTTAACCTTGCTGAAAGCAATAAGGCCGATTTATTTATTAGCATTCACACCAATTCTAATCCTGACACGAATATTACAGGTGCTATGACTTTTTATCCTAGCGGTAAGTCAGCTACCTTAGCCACAGAGGTACAAAAAACTCTTATTACGGAAACCGGCGCAACGGATAAAGGGACATCTCCTGCTACTTTTTATGTATTGCGTAATGCTACCATGCCAAGCATTTTAGTTGAGATGGGTTTTATTTCCAACAAGACAGAGGCCAGTCAATTAAATAATGATGGGTATCGCACGAAAATGGCACAAGGCATCGCAAAAGGAATTGTAAGCTATTCTGCTAGCCACTAGATACTACTTGTCTTGCTTTCCTATTATACAGAATATAATAGGAAAGCAGGATTTCTACTATATCAACAGAAAGTAAACTATATATCGCAATGTAAAGGAGTATTATATGTATCAAAAATCTCTATTGCCCAATGGTATCCGCATCGTTTCCGAAGCCATCCCTTATGTAAAATCTATTACCCTTGGAATATGGCTAGGTACAGGCTCCCGCTCTGAAGGTCCCCACAATCATGGCATTTCCCACTTTATAGAACATATGGTTTTTAAAGGCACACATAAACGTTCTGCAAAAGATATTGCAGAAACAGTGGATGAAGTAGGGGGACAAATTAATGCTTTTACTGGTAAAGAACATACTTGCTATTATATAAAGGTTCTCGATACTCATTTAGAACTGGCCCTTGATGTGTTAAGTGATATGCTATTATCCTCAAAATTTGCTGAGGAAGATATTAATAAGGAACGTGAAGTAGTCTTAGAAGAAGTTCATATGTATGAAGATACCCCCGATGAATTAGTGCATGACCTCCATCTAAATCACGTTTGGTCGGGACATGCATTAGGGCGTAATATACTAGGGACCATACCTGCCATTGAAAAATTTAATAGTACGTTAATTCGGGAATACTATGGACAATTCTATACGCCAGATAATATTGTCATTGCTGCTGCTGGAAATTTAACCCATGAAAGATTAGAGGAATTGTCCGAGCGCTATTTTGGAAAGATGCAAGGAAGAAAAGAACAGAGAACACTAGTAGGACCTACTTTATTGCCAGTCCATACCATACAACAAAAGTCCATTGAACAAGTTCACCTGTGTCTTGGTACCAGCAGCGTACCTCAATCCTCGCCTGATATTTATACACTACACATTTTAAATAATATTTTAGGGGGCGGTATTAGTTCCCGTTTATTCCAGTCCATTCGCGAAGAAAAGGGACTCGCATACTCTATTTATTCCTACCAAACCAATTATAGTGATGGAGGATTATTCACCGTTTATGCCGGCACAAGGCCTACCAATACTGCACAAGTCATGGAACTCATTTGGAAAAATATTACTGAATTAAAAACCAAGGGCATTACTGCCCAGGAACTAAGAAAAACAAAAGAGCAGTTAAAAGGCGGCTTATTACTCGGACTTGAAAGTTCAAGCAGTCGTATGTCACGAGTTGGTAAGATGGAAATTACATTAGGTAAATATATTACCTTAGACGAAGTGGTTGCAAAAATCGACAAGGTTTCATTAGAAGACTTAGAACATATCGGAAAATCTTTATTTGCTGAAAATAGCGTAAGCTTTACCGCACTAGGGCCCGTAACAGAGGAGGCAATCAATGAAAGTAAGAGGTTTTGAAATCATTACTGCCTATAAAAATTCTACAATTTCTTTGCCACTGCGTAAAACTGAGTATAGTGCAGGGTATGATATTGCTTCGGCCGTAGATGTAATCTTACTGCCCGGTACAGTGACCATCATACCTACTGGTTTAAAAGCCTATATGGGCAAGGACGAATTTCTAGGAATACATATTCGTTCCGGCTTATCCATTAAGAATAAAGTAAGCCTCATAAATGGTCAGGGAATTATTGATGCAGATTACTATAATAATGAGGATAATGAAGGCCATCTTATGATTGCTATTTATAATCATAATGATCAGGAGGTATTGATTAGCAAAGGAATGCGAATTGCCCAAGGGATTTTTTATAAATATCTTCTCACGGATTGTGATGGAAATAGCTCTTTTGCCACTCGCTCAGGAGGTTTTGGCAGTACAGGAAACTAAAATGCACATATTTTCCTAAGATACATCATAGTATTAAATAATATCAACTGTATCATTTCAAAGAGTATGGAGGTTTATGATGTGCACCTCTATCCTACTTGGGATACTACTTATAATCCTAGTCTTATCCGTCTGGCAACGGATGCAGCTTTTTCGTAAAGCGTTAGAAGAAAGCAAGCTCAAGGTTTCACCACTCTCCTTAGCGATACAGGAATTGATTGCTATTTCGGGTGGCATTTACTTATCCTTAATTATGTTAGTATCTTTTTTAAAGCTCAATATTCCTGACATCATTATGATTTATGAAGTTTCCATGGATCCCTTAGCTTGTTTTGCCATTAGCTTAGGAATCCTTCAGCCCTTCGCATTACATCTTATAAACATCATTAAAAAGCATAGCTTGTTCTAAGACTGGCAAAGGTGTACTGAAAATAAAGGCAAAGAGGTGGATACCATGCGACTGAGTTACTTATCGGGTAAGGAAGTCATTAACCTAAGTGATGGCGCCCGCCTAGGGGTGATTGATGATTGTGAATTGACTTTTGATGCTGCGACAGGCTGTATCCACAAAATAATTCTTCCGAATCGTAATGGTTTATTTAGTTTTTTTAGTGAAAACCCTACGGCTGCTATTCCGTGGAAATCCATTCGCCGGATTGGCGACGAAGTAATTATTGTTGATATGCATAACGCTTATGAAGATTATAAAAATATGCGTCGCAGTTCCTCTTATGGTACATAGTAATAATTTTTATGGATATACTAACATTTAAATAGCATAATGTGCATTAAATGTTAGGAGGCTATAAATATGGAAAAATCTACTATTTTTCAAGAGTCAGGCCAAGATAGTTCAAGTGCAATCGTGAACAGTTATATGGAAGCAAACACCAGTGGGCAACAAATTCCTCAGGCAAATACTATGACAAGCACCTCACCCCAAGCTAGCCAAACTATTATTGGGGTATTTGAGTCCAGAACCAGTGCTGAAAAAGCAGTAAACACCTTACGTCAGCAAGGTTTTACCAATGAAGAAATCAATATTATTTCTAAAAAACAGCAAGGTCAGGATACAAATTATGATGATAGCATTGCAGATGGTACCATCACAGGGGGTACCTTAGGCGGTCTTGGCGGTCTACTGCTAGGAGCTGGCGCTTTGGCAATTCCTGGAATAGGGCCCATCCTCGCCGTTGGTCCCATCGCTGCAGCCTTGGGCGGAGCAATTGCCGGCGGTATCACTGGCGGATTGATTGATTGGGGTATTCCAGCTGCGGATAGTGAACACTATGAAGCAGAAGTCGTCCAAGGCAGTATTCTTGCCATCATCCGTACGGATGCAGCAAAGATTACTTCTGTAGCTCAAATTTTACGTCAAAATGGTGCAAAAGAAGTAAAAAGTCATACTAATCAACAGTAAGTTTTTATGAAAAGTGTTGACACTACTATACCATTATTATATTATGTATATAATTAAATACGCTTCATCCTGCCCAGGATGAAATAGAGGTGCAGACAACAAGAGTACTTTCAGGAAGAGTGGTGTCAATGATCTGGAGGAAAAGGGCTGTCTGCCGAAGTATAAAAGATACCCAATCTTTTATATTGGTCTTTCATCAAATAGGTGTAAGACTGTCACTAATTTTTTTAGTGGAGTGCTATCTCATCTAAGACATGGTAAAACACATTTGTGTTGTTTTTTCATTTTCTTAGATCTGTCTAAATTTCCAAGACAGCCGATGAGATTTTTACTCATCGGCTATTATTTTTGCCTAGGGATTGACATTTGTCACGTAATTTGAATATATTGCTAGTAATAGGGGGTGTACCATGATTCGAGTAATGGTATGTGGAGCTTATGGGAAAATGGGTCGAGAAGTATTAAAAGCGGTACATAATGATGATCAATTACTGCTTGTTGGGGCAGTGGATGTTAACTCCAATTTCCTCGATATTGGTGATTTAATTGGGACAGGAAAGACAGGAATTATCGTTGGTAATGATTTAGAAACCGTAATCAATGATACCAAACCGCAAGTTATGGTTGATTTTACACGACCAGAAGTTGTCATGGATAATATTCGTATTGCTATTAAAAAGGGCATCTGCCCGGTGGTTGGCACGACAGGGTTATCTACTGCTAATATGGATGAAATTCGCAGTTCCTGCGCTAAAGCCAAGGTAAATGTTTTAATAGCGCCGAATTTTTCTATCGGGGCAATTTTAATGATGAAGCTATCCCAAGAAGCGGCAAAATTCTTTCCTCATGTTGAAATTATTGAATTACACCATGATCAAAAATTGGATGCCCCCTCTGGAACAGCCTTGCTTACTGCCGAGAAAATCGCCAAAGAGCGAGGCTATATGCAGCAAGGTCATCCGGATGAAGTTGAAAAACTACCAGGAGCGCGGGGTGCTGACTTCTCGGGTATTCGCATGCATAGTGTGCGCTTACCAGGTTATGTAGCTCACCAAGAAGTCATTTTTGGTGGACTTGGGGAAACCTTAACCATTCGTCATGACTCCATATCACGTGAATCCTTTATGCCAGGCGTTGTACTGGCCTGTAAAAAAATCCTAACAGCTAGTGGCTTAGTCTACGGCCTTGATGAACTTTTAAAATAATCTACTTTATACTAAAAACACAATAGGGAGATGGATCACTTTGAAAAAATATAATGTAGCAATACTAGGGGCAACGGGTGCCGTAGGACAGGAATTCTTAGATTTAATTGCCGAGCGTAATTTTCCTTTTGATACTTTAAAATTACTGGCCTCCAGTCGTTCTGCAGGTAAAGTGATAACTTTTATGGGAAAAGACTATATTGTAGAAGAAGCAACCGATGATTCTTTCAAAAATATTGATATTGCTTTATTTGCTGGTGGCTCTGCAAGTACGAAGTTTGCTCCTGCAGCCGTAAAGCATGGCGCTATTGTTATTGATAATTCTAGTGCCTTTCGGATGGATCCAGAAGTACCTTTAATTGTGCCTGAAGTCAATCCAGAAGATATTAAGAAGCATAAAGGTATTATTGCCAATCCTAATTGCTCTACTATCATCATGGCTATGGCTTTAAAGCCATTATATAATAAGGCAAAAATTAAACGTATTATTGTATCCACCTACCAAGCTGTTTCAGGTGCAGGCAAGGAAGCAATTGATGAGCTTGACAATCAAGTAAAGGCCATTGTTGAAAATAAACCTGTTGTCGCAAACATTTTACCAAGTGCTAGCCTTAGCAAGCATTATCAAATTGCTTTTAATATTATTCCTCATATTGATGTCTTTGGGGAAGATGGTTACACGAAAGAAGAAATGAAAATGGTCCATGAAACGCATAAAATCTTTAATGATTACAAGATGGGTATTACTACGACCACTGTCCGAGTACCGATTTACCGCAGTCACTCGGAATCCATAAATGTTGAATTTGAAGAAGATATCTCAGTAGACACGGCGCGAGAACTGCTAGCCGCTTTCCCTGGTGTCATCGTACAAGATAATCCTCAGGAAATGATATATCCCATGCCACTATTTACTTCCAATCAAAATGAAGTCTTTGTAGGCCGTATTCGTAAAGATACTTCCGTGGCTCATGGACTTAATCTATGGGTCGTTGGCGATCAAATTCGTAAAGGCGCTGCATTAAATGCTTTGCAAATTGCAGAGTATATGATTGAACATAATTTAATTTGAGGTGTAAAGAATGGGGATCATTGTACAAAAATTCGGCGGGACCTCCGTTGCAACTCCAGAAGCTAGAGCACTCGTCGTAAAAAAAATCCAACTTGCTCGCGCTGCTCATTATAGCCCTGTTGTTGTTGTGTCAGCCATGGGCCGTAAAGGCGAATGCTATGCTACTGATACGTTTATGGAGTTAGCCCAATCTACTTATAAAGATATTGCTAGTCGTGAACTCGATCAGATTTTATATTGCGGAGAAATGATTTCTGCCGTGCTGATGGCGGGGACACTGCAAGCTGCAGGCCTTGATGCCGTCATGCTGACTGGCGGTCAAGCTGGAATTATAACAGATAATAATTTTAATAATGCTCGTATTCTAAAAATAGATGGAACTCGCATTTTAAACTTAGTAAAAAAAGGGATTATACCAATTGTATGTGGCTTTCAAGGAGTGAGTATTGATTATGAACTTACTACCTTAGGACGCGGTGGCAGTGATACAACCGCTGCCGCCCTTGGAGCCGCCCTCGATGCCGATATGATTGAAATTTATACGGATGTGGATGGTATTATGACCGCTGATCCACGCATTGTCAGTAATGCTAAGATACTTGACTGTATTAGCTACGGTGAAGTATGCCAATTAGCCCATCAAGGTGCTAAGGTAATCCATCCTCGTGCCGTAGAAATTGCTATGCAAAAAAGCATTCCCTTAGTTGTAAAATCAACTTTTTCCGATGCACCAGGTACATTGATAACAAATGTCACCCCTGAAGATACAAAGGAAACGGCTGTAAGTGATCGCATTGCTACAGGCGTAACGTATATTAATAATATTGCCCAAATTAAAATCAGCTTACATGATGCCAATAATAACATTGCAGGTTTTAATATTTTTAAATCTATGTCGGATAATGGGATTAGTGTGGATTTAATTAACGTTCACCCTGGGCAAATTATGTTTACGGTTGCAGAAGATCTTGCCGAAAAAGCAACTCTAAAACTTCATGAATTTGGTTGTGATGTACAAACAACCCTTGGCTGTGCAAAGGTTTCGGTCGTCGGTGGAGGAATTAATGGCGTGCCTGGTGTAATGGCGAACTTTGTAGAAGCCTTAGCCACAAACGATATTCCAATACTCCAAACCGTAGATTCCCATACCTCAATTTCCGTTCTAATTAAAAATGCGTTTATCCAACCAGCTGTTACAGCATTACATGAAAAATTCAAATTATCTTGTTAAGCAAGGAGAGAACAGTATGAAGGGTTTTGGACGGATTTTAACGGCTATGGTAACCCCATTTCATGATGATTTTAGTGTAAACTATCAAGGAGCAGCCGACTTGGCCCGTTATTTAGTAGCCAATGGCTCGAATGGGGTTGTGGTTACTGGCAGTACTGGGGAAGCGGCTACCCTTAGTAATGAAGAAAAATTAAAGCTCTATAGTACGGTCCTTGATGCTGTAGGAGATAAAGCTACCGTGATTGCCGGCACAGGCTCTAACGATACTCGTGCTTCTATCGAATTAACACAGGCCGCAGAACGACTTGGAGTTCATGGTGCAATGCTTGTCGTTCCCTATTATAATAAACCACCCCAAGAAGGATTCTACCAGCATTTCAAAGGGATTGCAGAGGCTACCGCATTGCCTTTAGTATTATATAATGTTCCTGGTCGTACTGGGTCTAATTTATTACCAGCAACCGTTGCTCGTTTAGCTACAATCACAAATATTGTTGCCATAAAAGAAGCAAGCGGAAATCTTGAGCAGGCTGCAGAAATTATACGAATTACACCGAAGGACTTTGCACTATATAGTGGTGATGACAGCCTTACCCTCCCTATTTTAGCAGTGGGCGGTATTGGTGTTATTAGCGTAGCTGCTCATGTGGTAGGTAATGGGATGCAGGAAATGATTGCCGCTTATTTTAATAAGGATATGGCTAAAGCCCAGGCCATTCAAGGAGAGCTATTACCTTTCTTTAAAACCATGTTTATTACCACCAACCCCATTCCCGTAAAAACGGCGGTAACACTCATGGGACAAAATTGCGGTCCATTTCGGCTGCCTTTAGTTCCACCCTCAGCAAGTGAATTTGAACAAATAGAGGCTATCTTGCGTAAAATAAATATGCTTTAATACATACAGTATCCCATCCAAAGCATTTTGGATGGGATACTGTATGTATTAGTATAATTTACATATAATATTAACAAAGACAAGTTCATATCTTGCATATCTACTTTAAAATAGGTTATAATTAGCAAAAGTGTATGAACGGCCGGTTTCTTAGCTCATTTTCTAACGAACGGCATTAAGAAAAATAACTTATTTTTTCTGTTTCATAAAAAAATTTGGAGGTGTACTTTTTTTTGACAAAAATACAAACTAAACTTCAGAT
>JAPUES010000108.1:0-4145 GCA_027492445.1 Sporomusaceae bacterium
AAGATTGTAAGATAAAATCTTACTTTTAAATCAGAATTACGCCGACTTTGTTTTCTGTTCTATTTATGAAATAATGAGGGTAGACAAGAACAAGCATTGTTCGAAGTTAGGTAATAAGTAAGGTAAGTTAAGCAGCGTGGTAGCGGGCCTTAGCAACAGTCCGAAAATTAGCTGTTTAATTGAAGAATATAGAATGTCAGCAACAACACGACAACCAAAAAGAAACTGCCTCAATAAATAATTGAGGCAGTTTCTTTTTGCTTTTTAATATGGTGCTGTAGCAGAAAATTCCCCGTAGCGGGTAAAAATTCCCTGTTGCGTAGTTAAAATGGTATTGGGGATTTTTTTCTGCCTTGTGTGGAAGGCCCTAAAATGCTGAAAAATAAAAAAAAATTATCCGTTTAATGGACTTGGCATGGAACTTGCAATATATATTGGCAACTGCAGGTATTCACTCTACTTGTAGAACGAAAAATAAGGAGGTGGAAGGAATGCAATATTTAAGAACTATTGTAGCGACGGCGATTGCAGGTATTTTTGTAATGAGCGTTTGGGGTGCTTTTGTCGTCAAGTACGGAATTGGTGGAGGTTGGTTCGCAGGATTTGCGATTATCAGTGTCATGTGGTTTATGAACCACCATATCGGTTTTATTGAAAATCCTTCAGGGGCAGCATTTGTCGATATGGCAATGGCTATTGGTATCGCTGGAACAACACGGGATATGTTTATGGCTGGTTCAATTACTCCTGGCGTTGACGCAATACCGACTCTTATGCTAGTAGTACTTGGCGGAATCACAGGCGGTATTTTTTCAGCAATGTTTAATGCAGATTTAACACAAAAAGCTGAGAAAGAAGCCAAAATTAAAGCTTCTTTATAATGGAATTATGGTAAGTTTATAAATTTAAAGGGGGTGACTTTATGTCAGGACAATTGGCAATCGCAACATTTGCAGGAGCGTTTATATTCCCATTCCTTATCACTACTTGTTGGGGTGTACTGTTAACGAGATTTGGACCTATTGGTGGCTGGTTGGCAGCGGGCTTTGTTGTAGGCACGACATGGGCATTAAATCATGGGGTAGGAATGATATTCCAAACTGGAGCGTGGGTTGATATGGCATGGGCTGCAGGCTGGGGTATATTGGCTAATAGTATTTACTCTGGTGGGAATTTAGGTAAGGCGCTACCAACAATATTTTGTTCTATCATTGGTGGGACTTTAGGTGGATTTATATTATCATGTTTCTTAAAGTAGTCATTGTCAGGATAAGTGCGATAAGTTAAACAGCTAGGTATCAGGCCTTAGCAACAGCCCGATTGCCAACTGCTTAATGGAATAATATAGAATGTTAGCAACAACACGACAACCAAAAGGACTAAGTCAAATGACTTAGTCCCCTTTTTTTGCGGAATCAGAAAGTATACCCTTCCTTGATTCCAAGCAAGAGCAACTAAGGCTTGGCTGAGGCCAAGTTTTCTATGTACCAATATGCGTAAAATAGCAGGGATTTGGGTACTTTTAGCATATACAGTATTATAGATATAAATACACGGGAGGGATTCGCGTGTCGAAGAAACTAGTGGTGGTTGCTTTTCTTATTTTAGTATTGGCTATTTTTGCTGGGTATAAGCTGCAAAGTAATAAAATAGAGGGCATTACAGCAACGGGAACAATTGAAATAACAAAAACAGATATAACGCCAAAGGTAAGCGGTTACCTTGAAGAGTTATTGATTAAAGAAGGGGATAAAGTTACCCGTGGCCAGATTGTCGCGCGTATTTCTAGGCCTGATTTAGAGGCGCAAAAGCTTAGAGATGAAGCTGCTCTCGCTAAGGCAGAAGCCCAATTAACGGACCTGCAAAAAGGGGCCAGGGCCCAGGAACTAGGCGAAATGGAGGCAACAATCAATAGTGGGCAGGCCGTCTATGAAAAAGCGCAAAAAGATTATGAGCGGCAACAGGTATTATTTAAGCAGGGGGCAGTCTCGGCCCAACAGTTAGATGTTACCCGTTCCAATTATGAAGTAGCAGCCAGTAATTTAGCTGTTTCGAAAGCCAGAGCTAGTATGGTGGCAGAAGGAAATCGACCAGATGCCATAACCGCTCAAAAAGCTGAGGTAGAACGCTCCCGGGCCATTGTTCAGTTAGCTAGTAGTGCTCTTGACGATAGAAGGGTTGCAAGCTCTCTCGATGGCTTGGTATTGACGAAAAACTATGAGAAAGGTGAATATGTCAATGCTGGTGCGCCTATTGCTACGATTGGCAATTGGCGTGATTGTTGGGTAAAGGTGTATGTCTCCTCTACCCAATTAGGACTTATCCAGATTGGCCAACAGGTATCTGTCCAAGTGGACTCTTTCCCCGACCTTGCATTTAAGGGTTATATAAAAGAAATCAGCCAACAGGCTGAATTTACACCTCGCCAAAGCATTACAAAGCAGGAGCGAGCGAATATGGTCTTTGCGGTGAAGGTAGATATTGACAACGAGGATGGTAGACTAAAACCAGGTATGCCAGCGGATGTAGTGATGAGGTGATGCAGATGTATGCGGTAGAGACGGATGGATTAACAAGAATCTTTGGCAAGGTTGTGGCCGTAGACCAAATTAGTATGAACATTAAGCAAGGTAGTATTTATGGATTCTTAGGACCAAATGGTTCAGGAAAATCGACGACAATCCGCATGCTGTGCGGAATTTTAGAACCTACATCAGGTAGCGGGCGGGTATTAGGGCTAGATATAGCTCGGGAAAGCGAAGCTATAAAAAGTAGGATTGGTTATATGTCACAGAAGTTTGGACTGTATGAAGATTTGACGGTAGTAGAGAATTTACAGTTTTATGCTGGTTTATATAACCTATCGAAGGCGCAAAGTAGTGGGCGTATTGCAGAAATGCTAGAGATGGCAGGCTTAGCGGCCAGGCAAAAACAATTGGCGGGTAATTTATCAGGAGGCTGGAAACAACGCTTGGCCTTAGGGTGCTCGATTATTCATAATCCAGCCATGGTATTTTTGGATGAACCGACGGGTGGTGTAGATCCTCTCTCCCGGCGGTTATTTTGGGACATTATTTATAACCTAGCAGCGAAGGGGACCACCTTTATGGTGAGTACGCATTTTATGGATGAAGCCGAGCATTGTGATCAGCTAGGCTTTATTTATGAAGGAAAGATGATTGGAACGGGGACGCCGGCAAGCCTTAAAAAGAGTATTCCCGGCAAGATGCTCGTCATTGAAAGTGAAAATCCAATGGGGTTATTAGCTGCTGTGCGTGGTAGCCAGCTACCCTTTCATGATGCTTATGTCTGCGGAACTAGTTTACGCCTTTTGATTGATAAGGGACAGGAAGACAAATTTCAAGAGTTTTCTCCAACTGTAATTAGTCCAACCCTCGAGGATGTATTTGTGTATTATGCAAAACTAAATCCTAAGGAGCTGGCAGTATGACCATAAAGCCTCTGCAGGCCGTACTCATAAAAGAGTTTATTCAAATGGGACGAGATCGGGTGACCTTTGCGATGATGGTGATGCTGCCTGTCGTGCAGTTACTGGTCTTTGGTTTTGCCATTAATACGGATGTAAAGCATTTGCCGACAGTAGTTTTTGATCAATCCTTGCAGCAAGAGGGGCGAGACTTTATCTCGGCGCTTACGGCTAGTGAATATTATGATATCGCCTATTCTGCCCAGAACCTAAGGGAAGTGAATGAATATATTGATAGTGGAAAGGCCAAAGTGGGTATCGTTATTCCGGTAGATTTTTCTCAGAATCTAAAACATGGCCGTAGCGCAGCGGTGCAAGTGATTGTAGATGCTTCTGATTCCATGTCAGCCTCTTCGGCAATTACCATTGCCCAGATTGTTGGACTTAATAAATCCCAAGAAATTTTGCTGCGTACTAGCCAAGGTATTACAGGTGGAAAAATAGATGTTCCTTATGATGTGCGGATTCGCCCTTGGTACAATCCAGACTTTATAACGGCTTATTATATGGTGCCTGGTATTATGGGAGTGGTGCTGACTATGACCATGGTAATGATTACTTCCATGGCTATTGTCCGGGAAAGAGAGCGGGGAACCCTAGAACAACTCATTGTTACCCCGCTTAAAGTATACGAACTCATGCTAGGGAAGATTATTCC
>JAPUES010000108.1:4245-6928 GCA_027492445.1 Sporomusaceae bacterium
AAATGTCCTTTTTTGTGTTTATGCCTAGTGTTTTGCTGTCAGGATTTATGTTTCCGCGCGATGCTATGCCTGGACTCTTTTACGCAATGGGTTACTTTCTGCCCCTGACTTTTTATTTAGAAATTGTACGTGGTATTATTTTAAAGGGCATTGGTATAAATTATTTAATGTCGCAATTGTTTGCATTAACCGTATTTATCATTGCGGTACTGACGGCTAGCATTATGAAATTTAAGAAACGGTTATCCTAGGAAAAATTACATATCTTTCAGTTGTACTAGTTTCGTGAAAAAACTGCGATAAGCCCAATAACTGGCGACAAAGGAAGAAATACTTACCGCGCCAGCTAACATAAAGGCGACCATGATTTGATATTTAATGGCTGCTTCTGGGGCGACCCCGGCTAAGATGAGGCCGGTCATCATTCCAGGGAGTTGAACAATACCCAAGGTTTTCATGGAATCAAAGGTGGGTAGCATGGCGGTTTTGATACTATCTCGGATGAGGCTGCGGGAAGCTTCTTTGGAGGTGGCACCAAGGCAAAGCTTTACTTCTACTTCTTCTCGTTTTGTTTGGAAATGATTGAGTAAGGTCTTAAAAAGGAGGCTGGTGGCCACCATGGAATTACCAACCACCATGCCGCTGATGGGGATGACTTGACTAGGTTGATAGGTAATGGCGCCAAAGGCTAATAAACCTCCTAAGGTAATGACAAGACCGCTAAGAATGGATGCGAAGGAGATGAGTAAGGCTTGTTCAATGCCAGCTCCTCGCTTAGCGGCAACGGTGGAGGCGTTATAAACCATAATAATTAAAATGAGGGATGTAAATATAATATTGTCAAGATTAAAAACAAATTTAAGAATAAAGCCAATAAAAGTTAGCTGGACGACAGCGCGCAAACTGCCAATCAGCATATCTTTTTCCAAGCCAAGTTTTTCTTTATAGGATAAACCTAGAGCGATTAAAACCAAGCTAAAGGTTAAGGCCAGTGAAATATTACTCATGATGATCTCCTTTATCTTTAAAAAAATCAAATGCGGGTCCAAGGTAGCCGATACTGCCTGCTTCCAGATAGAGGAGTCTTTGGGCAAGACGTTTTGCTTGTTGTGCATTGTGGGTAATGAAGAGAAGGGTTACATTATGCTGGCGCTGCTCATGAGTAATTAATTCCTCTATGAGCAGGGTGTTTTCTTCATCAAGGGCCGCTGTCACCTCATCAAGGAGTATAATTTCAGGTTTTATTAATAAGGAACGAATCAGTGCAATGCGTTGTTGCTCGCCGCCAGATAGGGCGGTATTTTTCTTCTCCAAAATGTTTTTTGCTAATTTAACTTGTTCTAGGTAACTATTAATTTCCGTAAAATCAGGTTTTTTCCCAATGAGCTGATAGGGGTATGTTAGATTTTCTTGGACCGTTGTACCAAAGAGATATGGTTTTTGCAGTATATAGCCAATACTTCGGCGTAGCTGGGTCGGGGTATATTCCTGCAGATTTTTATCGCGATAGAGAATTTCACCTGTGCTAGGGCTCATTAATAGATTTAAAAGGCGAAAGAGGGAAGATTTTCCCGAACCAGAGGGGCCCATAATGCCCACACTGTCACCCTTTTTCACGGTAAAGGAAATGTTGTTTAAGATAGTTTGTTTGTTCTTTATGAGCTGGATGCTCTTGCATTCTAAAATATTCATATTGGCACCTCTTTGAAAAAGTATATGTATATAATAGCATTTATTTTAGTTAAGGGAAAATTCCCTGTCTTTTTCGGGTTAATTGATTTTTTTTATTGCACTTTTGGCAGTGTATGATACAATCATAGCGTTACTTTTTTATGCAAATTTAAAAGTATAAAAAGTTACCCGTTCTTATGCTGACCGAGTATAAGTTTTTTCCCAGTATGACAGTATAAGTATAGAAGCTTTTTGGTAATGCAAAATAACAATGAGGATGGGAGAGGGATATGAACAGTTATTTCAGATTATCACAAGGTGCTGTTGAAAAGTTAGCTCAGCAATATAGCACACCATTATTGGTATTATCTACGGAACAAGTTGTACGTAACTATACTTTTTTGGCAGAACAATTACCAGGGGTTAAGTTGTACTACGCGATAAAAGCCAATCCTAATGAAGGAATTATCCGGAAATTGGCTGAATTAGGCTCGTATTTTGATGTAGCTTCCGATGGGGAAATGGAGTTTTTGACGGAACTTGGCATTGCACCAGAACGTATGGTGTATGCGAATCCGGTTAAAACGCCAAACGGGCTTAAGGTAGCTAAGAAAACCGGTGTAAATAAATTTACGTTTGATAGTGAAAGTGAAATTGCTAAGATGGCGAAGGCAATACCAGGTGGTAGTGTACTTCTGCGGGTTCGCGTCGATAATCCTCGGGCGCTAGTGGATTTAAATAAAAAATTTGGTGCTCATCCTGATGATGTTTTACATCTATTAGAGTTAGCTCGTCAGCAAGGCCTTGATGTCGCAGGTTTATGTTTTCATGTTGGTAGTCAGTCGGCTAGTGCTGATGCCTATCTAGCAGCCCTTAAGACCTGCCGTCGTCTTTTTGATGAAGCTAAGGAAGCAGGTTTTGCCCTGCGCATTCTCGATATTGGAGGGGGATTTCCCATTCCAACGACTACGGAAACCATTGATATCGCAGCAATGATGCAAGTGATTCAAGG
>JAPUES010000108.1:7028-17771 GCA_027492445.1 Sporomusaceae bacterium
AGCTGTGATTCGTTGGACATT
Organism: Sporomusaceae bacterium; assembly: GCA_027492445.1. GTDB lineage: Bacteria > Bacillota > Negativicutes > DSM-13327 > DSM-13327 > CTSoil-075. The sequence continues at coordinate 7,050 of JAPUES010000108.1, forward strand.
ATGTTTCATGACAAGTTAGTAGAACCCTTGCAAATTGGTGATTTAATTTTAGTGCCGAATTGTGGGGCCTATACTTCCGCATCAGCAACAGTGTTTAATGGATTTTCCAAAACCCCCATTGTTATTTGGGAAGAAGTAAAAGAGGCCTTAGGATTAAAAGAATAAAAAATGGACAGAGTTCTTAGAGGACTCTGTCTTTTTTTGTTTAATTAAGGAGTAATAGAAAAATAAGTATATAGCAGTCTACTTGCAAAGGTCTTTAGTCCTAGTAAAATGTGACACGCATGGCGGGCTTTTTAAGACAGCAGTCTGATGATAATAATCTATTCTTTTAGTAAAATGAAAGGTAAGAAGGCTAACCGTCTTAGGAGGGATGAAATGACCAAAGTATCAAACAAAAAATTAGTAATTGTTGCAATTGTACTAAGCTTGCTGACGGCCGCTTTACTATACCATTATTTAAAAGGAATAGCAGGGCAAAGAGTAGCAGAGGGCGTTTCCGTGATTGTAGCAAAAACCGACATTGCTCCTAAAACTAAGATTACTCTTGAAATGGTGAGTGAAGTAAAAGTCCCACTAGAATATATACAGCCTGGTGCTGTTAAGTCCATGGATAAGGTAATAGGCATTGTAGTCAAAGAGAAGATTATTAGTGGTGAACAAGTTAGTGAAGGACGCTTAGTGTATGAAAGTAAAGCCGTAGGTTTTACAGGCATTATTCCTCGTGATAAACGAGCTGTGACAGTGGCTGTAACAGAAGTTACAGGGGTAGCCGGTTTTGTTAAAGCCGGTGATTATGTTGATATAGTAGCGACCTTTGATACTGGGGCTGTAGGGGATAATGTAAGTCATGTAGTGATGCAAAATATTTTGGTGCTTGCGTCCAATCGTGACACGGAAATGGGTGCTGAGGCTACTGCTATTAAAGAAAGTGGAAAAGAAGTCAATAAGGCGGGAACGGTTACAATCGCAGTAATGCCTGATGAGGTTGCGAGACTAACTTTAGCAGAGGAAAAAGGTAAAATTCGGTTAGTGCTTAGACCGTATTTACCAACAAATCCAATTGCCATTACCGAAGTTGTTACACCTAGAGATTTAGTAGGAAATCATGTGATGCTGAGCAATGAACAGCTTGCTAGGCCAGAAACTTTCTCTGATGAGAGAGAAACAGTACCGGTAGAAAGTCCTGAGCCAAACTATGGAAATAAAGGGATTCAAGTGATTCGAGGCACTAAAACTGAAAATATAGCTGTTCATTAATAGTGACAGTTACGCTGTTCTATAAGGACTAGGAAAGAAGGTAAAAAAATGTTAAGTAGACGTATAGCGGGGATAATGATAGTATTGCTACTATTTAGCATTGTAATGATTTCTGCGGTAGGGGCAACGGGAAAAGTAGTGGTAGCTGTAAATGAGTCGCAAGTTATGAATTCTTATAGTGTGGAAAAGGTAGCCATTGCCAACCCTGATATTGCGGATGTAGTTGTTGTTTCTTCGACGGAAGTGTTAGTGGTAGGGAAATCCACTGGAACCACGACGTTACATCTTTGGTCAGCGGGCATACGGGAAAGCTTTGAGGTAGAAGTAGTGGGCAACGATCTACCTATTACGAATGAGATTAAAAGTATTATTGGTTTTGGCGACCTCAAGGTTAGAAAAGTCGGTAAAACAATTATTTTAGAGGGTAAGGTCAACAGTCAGTATCAGAAAGCACGAGCGGAAAAGGTAGCAGAAGCATATGGGGAAAAGGTCGTTAATTTATTAGAAATGACCAATCCTATACAGGTTAAAATTGAGGCGATTCTTCTCGAAATCGATAGAGAAAAAAGCAAAGAAATGGGCATTAAATGGGGTGCAGGCTCAAATGCAAATCCAGATAGTATAACTGGGGTAGGCAGTTTTTCCTTTGGACAAGGTCAAGCCAATAGCTTTATTTCTAGTTCGGTGCTAGGTGGATTAAATAAATATAGCCCGTTGAATGGGAAGCTATCTGCCATGATTACCAATGGATCAGCAAAGATTTTATCCCAACCTCATATGATTACATTAAGCGGTGAGAAGGCCAATATTATGGTTGGTGGTCAGATTCCCATACCCACCAGCAATCAGAATGGACAAATTAGTATTGAGTGGAAAGACTACGGCATAAAACTAGATATAGCACCAGAGGTAAATGCCGAGGGGTTAATCAATAGCAAGATAAAGGCAGAAGTGAGCTCTCTGGATTGGAACTCTACCCATAAAATCGAAATTGGTAGCAATATGAATATTCCGCCGATTAAAATGAATAAGGCCGAAACAATGATTGCCTTATCATCTGGTCAAACAATGGCAATTGGCGGGCTGATGTCCAATCAAACAAGTAAGGATATTACCAAAGTACCTTGGCTGGCCGATTTGCCGATTATAGGAAAGTTGTTTACCAGTACTTCCTATAGCCGCGGTGAAACAGAATTGATTATTCTAATCACACCTACCATTGTGAATCCAACGGAATATTTACCGAGTACTACTGCTGAAATGAAGGATTTTATGAAGGAAGACCTTTTAGGAGGGACTGAAAATAGTGGGAAAAATAAAGATTCTAATCGTTGATGATATTCAGGATATACGGGAAAATATTTGCAAACTATTGGAATTTCAAACAGAAGTAGCTGTAGTCGGTCAAGCGGCGACAGCAATCGAAGCAATTGAAAGAGCGAGGCTTACAAAACCTGATATTGTACTCATGGATATTAATATGCCTGGCATGGATGGCATTGCAGCAACGGAAGTGATTAGCGCTGAGGTGCCTGGCGTAAATATAATTATGATGAGCGTGCAGGGCGAGCAAGAATACTTACGACGTTCTATGATTGCAGGAGCTAAAAATTATTTAACCAAGCCTTTTACTGGTGATGAATTATTGCAAGCCATAAAAGAAGTATATAATAATGAACAAAAACGTAAACAACTGCTGCAAAATGTGGACAAAAAAACAGAAAAAGGCAAGATTATCACCGTATTTAGCACCAAAGGCGGTGTTGGTAAAACTACAATTTCTACGAATTTAGCAGTTTCCTTATCAAAATTATTCGGGGCTAAAGTAGGAATTTTGGATGCAGATTTACAGTTTGGTGATGTAGCCTTATTCTTTAATATTATGCCTAAGGCTACCATTGCTGATTTGGTTAGAGAGATTGATAATCTAGATAATAATCTGCTGGCGACTTATCTTACAGACTATAATGATAACGTCAAAGTATTAGCAGCGCCCTTTCGACCAGAACAAGCCGATTCTATCACCAGCTACCATTTAACAACGGTGCTAGATGCCATGGTCAATGTGTTTGATTACGTCATTGTGGATACGGCGCCAGTCTTTAATGAAACCATGCTCAGTGTTTTAGATGCTGCCGATTGTATTTTAGTGATATCGTCCTTAGATTTGCCAGCTATAAAAAATGTTAAGCTTGGTCTGGAAATTATGGAGTCCCTTAATTATCCATCTGATAAAATTAAATTAGTGCTGAATAGGGCTAACTCTGAGGGGGGAATACAGACCAGTGAGGTAGAAGAAAGCTTGCATCATGACTTTATTGCTACCCTGCCAAGTGATGGAAAAACCGTATTGGGGTCGGTGAATAAAGGCATTCCTTTTGTAATCAGTCACCCTGAGACCGTAGTAGCCCAAAGTGTATTTAATCTGGCGAAGATGATTGCCAATGTGGAAGTGGATATTCCTGCACAACCGAAGAGTATGGTTAATCGTATTAAAAGTTTGTTTGGTTAGAAGGGGTGGGGTATATGGCACTCTTAATTGGGGTATTAGTATTTATGATATTGCTGGTGCTTGTGATGCTAGGTTATAACATAACTGCTAGTGGATATACTATAAGAAGTCGTATGGAGCAGTATGTTGAACAAGGTTCAATGGCAAATAATGCTCCAATGCCTTCTCTGCCTTCTCTGCCTTCTCCAAAGGTTCATTTTAAGGGTTGGGGGTTCATTCGTAGTATTAGTAAGTATTTTGAAACCTTCCAATGGTCTAGGTCTATAGAAATCCAGCTAGTGCGAGCAGGACTGCCTATGCGAGGGGCAGAATTTATAGTTATTTGCTTAGGGGTCGCTTTCTTCATGGCAGTGATGGCTGCCCTACTAGGTGGGAATATTATGCTGGTTGTTATAAGCAGTAGTCTTGGTTTATGTTTGCCGCTATTGATACTTAAGATTAAGATTGACCAGCGTAAGAAGGCATTTAATGATCAGTTAGGTGATACAATTACTTTAATAGCGAATGCCCTACGGACTGGTTATAGTTTTATGCAAGCAATTGAGATGGTATCACGGGAAATGCCACAGCCAATTGGTGAAGAATTTGCTAGAGCTCTACGGGAAATGAACTTAGGGGTCACAACAGAAGAGGCTTTAACTAATATGACAAAACGGGTGACCAGTGAGGATTTGGAACTTGTTATTACCGCTGTACTGATTCAACGGCAAGTCGGAGGCAATTTAGCAGTCATTCTCGATAGCATAGCCAATACCATTCGAGCACGAATTAAAATAAAAGGTCAAATTAAGACGTTAACAGCCCAGGGGAAAATTTCCGGCTTGATTATTGGGGTGTTACCTTTTGTCATTGGCGGAGGGATATACATCATTAATCCAGAATATATGAAAATCCTCTTTATAGATCCTTTGGGCAGAATCATGCTAGCGGTAGGTGTAGTCAGTCAACTGATTGGTATACTGATTATCCGTAAAATAATTAATATTGAGATATAGGGGCAAAAAATTTCTATCAGGGCTTTTCAAGCAGGTATAATACTGTAGTTTGGCGAATAAAAACAGTTACAATAAATGATGGTTAGGGTGGCTATATGGAAAATTTAGACGTTAAGGCCTTAGATAAGATTGTTAAGAATACCATAGCTGCTGTAGAAATGGGCAAAACTCAAATTTATGATATTTACGAAGCGGCCCGCGGTGAAATGGAAAACGTTAAAAAAGATGTTGAACGCATTAAGCAGGAAACAATCGACATTATTTTTAAAGTAGATGAGTTTGAAAAAAGAGAACGACGCTCGAGACTAAGATTATTAGAAGTTAGTCGTAACTTTGGAGTATACTCAGAGCAAGATATTAAAACTGCTTATGACGAGACTAAAAATATACAAGTGGAACTCGCAGTAGCGCGGGCCCAAGAACAAAATCTCCGTCGCCAGCGAGATGACATGGAAATTCGCTTGCGATCCATAAAAGATACTGTGACGAAGGCCGAAAGTTTAACCACACAAGTTGGGGCAGTACTGGGTTATTTAGGGGATCAAATGGGTGGTGTGGCACTTAAGATTGAATCCATGCAGCAAAGTCAGTTATTTGGGTCTAAAATTATTAAAGCCCAGGAAGAAGAACGACGCAGGGTGTCCCGGGAAATTCATGATGGACCAGCTCAAACGATGGCCAATATTGTTTTTCGTGCTGAGGTTTGTGAACGATTAATTGATATTGATATGGTAAGAGCTAAGAAAGAATTTTCGGAACTGCGAGAACAGGTGCGAATGTGCCTTAAAGAAACGCGCAAAATTATTTTTGATCTTCGGCCGATGACATTAGATGACTTAGGGTTAGTACCTACCGTGAAACGCTTTTTAGATACAGCGAAAGAACGTAGCGGTATTATTCCAACCGTGCGGCTAATTGGTGAGGAACGGCGCTTAGACTCTTATGTAGAAGTGGGATTATTTCGCACCATTCAAGAGGCTGTTAATAATGTAGAAAAACATGCTCAGGCCAATAATGTTAACGTTGTGATAGAATTTCGCAAAGACATTATGTCCGTTATCATTGAAGATGATGGTATTGGTTTTGATGCTGCGGAGAATGTTGGCAGTGAAAGTTTTGGCCTGGTTGGTATGAGGGAAAGAATTAAACTGCTAAATGGAGAGCTAGTCATTAAGTCCCAAGCCGGGGCAGGTACTAAAATCATGATTAAAATCAATTTACAATAAAATAGATAATAGGAAACTCCCGCTTTTAAAGCGGGAGTTTCCTATTATGCTACTAATTACCTAGTCCTAGGGATATAAAGATAGGATGTAGTTCCTATAATAGATAAGACCTAACGTCTATAGTAATACCCAGGGAAGGTGATATAATTTAGCTAAGAAACGACATAAGATAACAAAGTTCGACAGAGTAAATGATATAAGGGAGGAAGAGTCATGTTAACAATTCAATTATTAAAAAGAGTATTGGGTAATCAAAAAGGGCAAGGTATGGTAGAGTATGGATTGATTCTAGCCCTAATTGCAGTAGTGGTAGCGGTTGCTATGGGAGCTATGGGTACAGGTGTTAGCACATTAATTACCACTGTAACTGGCAAATTGCAATAAACATGATACAAGTAATAGGTTCACTACAAACCTTCGGTATCATGCCGGAGGTTTTCTGTTAAAAAAGGCTTATGCCTACGCAAAGGACTTGGCATTAGCCAGGTCTTTTGTAGTTTGCACTCATTTATCCTTAAGGAGGAGGGGCAAAGATGCTTTCGCGAAGGAAATATACCAAGAATAATCGAGGACAGGCCTTAGTGGAGTTTGCCCTCGTGGTGCCAGTACTATTGCTCTTGCTTGTGGCCATCATGGAGCTAGGTTTGGTGATTAATCACTATATCACCTTGACAGAAGCTGCTCGGGAAGGGGCCCGTTCGGCAGCACTAGGAGGCAGTAATGTTACTGTTGCTGCAGTAGCTAAGGCCGCAGCCAGTCACATGGATGCTAGTCAGCTCACAGTAAGCATTTCGCCAGAAAGCACTAGAATACGGGGTAATGGGGTTACTGTGACCGTTGAGGCCCCAGTACAGATAATTACTAAGCTAATGAGTCCCTTCTTTCCGCCAGGTTTTACCATGCAGGGTGCTGCTACAATGCGAGTGGAGTAGGTGGAAATATGCTTAGAATATTAAGTGAAGAAAAAGGTGCTGCCATTGTACTTTTGGCATTGAGCATTTCCGCGCTACTAGGTTTTGCTGCTCTTGCAATTGATGTGGGTAACATGTACTTAAACAAAGCACGGTTATCAAATTTAGCAGATGCAGCAGCTTTAGCTGGCGCCCAAGATTTGCCCGATGAGCCACAAGTGGCAGAGGATAGTGCCAAAAGTTATGCTGCGCAGAATGGTCTTGCTAGTGATGTAGTTAGGGTAAGTGTTAGCAATAATAATACGGTTATTGCAGTAACGGTTACTCGGACTGTGCCCTTCTTTTTTGCTAAAATTTTTGACAAGACCTCAGCAAATGTAGCAGGGAGAGCCGTTGCCGCCATCAGGACAATTACAGGAGCAAGTGGTGTAGTACCTTTTGGTATTGTCCAGCAACAATTTACTTATGGCGATACTTATAATTTAAAAGCAGGTGCAGGGGCTGGGTATCACGGTAATTATCAGGCCTTGGCACTAGGTGGCACCGGGGCCACTGTATATCAGAATAATATTGAAAAAGGCTATAGCGGACAATTACATGTTGGTGACATGATACCCACGGAGACGGGTGTTATGTCAGGGCCTACTAGCAAAGGTGTCAAATTCCGCATGGACCTTGATAAGTATGCCACTTTTGCCACGCTGAAAATGAGCTCCTCCCGTATGCTTATCGTACCCATCATTGATTCCTTAGAGATTGATGGCCGTGGAGAGGTTAAAATCCTTGGCTTTGCTGCTTTTTTCTTAGAAGGTGTAGGTAAGAGTGGCAATGAAAATTATGTGACGGGAAAATTTGTACAAATGATTAGTCCAGGAGAAATTAGTACGGGGGTTGCTGGTTATGGCTTATATGGATCGACGTTAATTGAATGAAAGGTGAGATCGTTATGTCACTGCTTAGACGTTTAGAGGCACAAAAACAAATCGAACTACCTGTTCAAGGAAGTGATAAGGGTAGGGCAATAAGTGCGGTCAAGATTGATCCTTTTCAAAACTTAAAAGGTCGTATTCATAAACGTATTGTTGATGAGATGAGTTTAGAAGAAAGTAAGGGACTTACTGATAAAAATGTGGATAAAAAAATTCTAGAGGATTTCGTTGCACGGGTTTCTAATGTGGTTATGGATGAGGAAGCTATCCCTGTCATGAGGGGGGACCGCAGTCGAGTCATTATTGAAGTGGTGGATGAAGTGCTAGGATTTGGTCCTATTGATCCCCTGCTAAAAGATGATAGTGTTTCTGAGGTTATGGTAAATAGCGCGAATCAAATCTATGTGGAACGTAAGGGAAAGCTGATATTGACGGATGTTCGTTTTCGTGATGATAACCATGTTATGCAGGTCATTGAAAAAATTGTTGCCCCCTTAGGGCGTCGTATTGATGAAAGTTCCCCTATGGTTGATGCACGACTGCCTGATGGTTCTAGGGTAAATGCTATTATTCCGCCCCTAGCCCTGCGGGGGCCATGTATTACCATCCGTAAATTTGCCAAAGACCCTTTGCAAATTGAACATTTAATTGGCTTTGGTACATTGACCCAAGGGATGGCTGATTTTTTGAAAGCTTGTGTGGAAGGGAAACTTAATATTGTGGTATCAGGAGGTACAGGCTCAGGCAAGACCACAACTCTTAATGTATTATCTTCCTTCATTCCAACGGATGAACGGATTGTAACCATTGAAGACGCAGCAGAGTTACAGCTGCGGCAAGAACATGTAGTAAAGCTAGAAACTCGTGCAGCAAATATTGAAGGTAAGGGCGCGATTAGTATGCGGGATTTAGTAAAAAATTCTTTGCGGATGCGCCCAGACCGCATTGTAGTAGGTGAGGTCAGAAGTGGTGAAGCCTTGGATATGCTGCAGGCCATGAATACTGGGCATGATGGTTCTTTGACCACAGGTCATGCCAATAGCCCACGAGATATGATTAGCCGCTTGGAAACCATGGTCTTAATGGCAGGGCTAGACTTACCAGTAAAGGCAATTCGTGAGCAAATTGCTTCAGCCGTTGATCTTGTTCTCCAACAATCCCGCTTGCAGGACGGTAGCCGGCGAATTACCCATTTGACAGAAGTTCAGGGTATGGAAGGGGAAGTAATTACCCTACAGGATATCTTTATCTTTGAACAAAAAGGCAAAGATGAAAATGATAAGATAATAGGAACTTTTAAGCCGACAGGCATTCGGCCTAAATTTATGGATAAGCTGGCTGCCAACGGTATTCATATCCCTAATGAAATTTTTTGGACAAAGTAGAGAAAAGAGGTGTAGGGAAGTGTTAATTCTTATTACATTATTAGGAGGAGGCGCTGCTTTTCTCCTGGCATATCTACTACTGATTACCTTTGTTCCTACATCTGGACCAATTACCATAAGGCTTAAGGCGCTAGAAACGAGGAAGGATGGACGCAGGGATATAGAAGAGGAATTAGCCAAACCTTTTTCAAAGCGAATTTTGTCGCCCTTTGCAAATGGCTTAACGGCAACGTTTATGGGGTTTACACCCAAATCCCTCCGGCGTATCATGGAAGAACGGATGGCTATGGCTGGTGGTTTTGGTAAACTAAATGTTGATCAAATGATTTTATTGTGTAGCTTATTAGCCATTAGTTTACCGGGGATAATTCGCTTACTGCTAGTCGCGCTACAGGTATCTGCTGCTAAAGTCCTAGGAATAAGCACTATCGCCTTTGTGATAGGCTTTTTTATACCCATATTTTTCCTTGCGCAGAAGATTGCCAGTCGCAAGCTAAGCATTCAAAAAGAACTACCTGATGTACTAGATTTATTAACGGTTAGTGTGGAAGCGGGCCTTGGTTTTGACGGAGCCTTATCGAAATTGACGGAGAAGATGAAGGGTGTACTCGTTGAAGAATTTAATCGGGTACTGCAGGAAATACGAATGGGTGTAAGTCGCCGGGAGGCTTTAGCCGCCCTGGGGAAACGCTGTGATGTAGCGGATTTGTCATTGTTTACCACATCCTTAATACAGGCAGATCAATTGGGGGTTAGCATTACTAATGTTTTGCGCGTGCAGTCCGTAAGTATGCGCGAAAAAAGAAAACAGCGAATCGAGGAAAAAGCCATGAAGGCCCCTATTAAAATGATGCTTCCCTTAGTAATGTTTATTTTTCCTACCATTTTTATTGTTCTCCTCGGACCGGCAGTCATTCAAATATTTAAAACCATTGGCAGTAAGTAGGTGGAAATCATGATAAAAAATAAGACGAGGAATAACATAATAGCTCATCATAGTTTGTTGGCCGATACTTTCTATCGGCGCTTAAAGGGTCTCTTGGGAACGACAGCTTTGCCCCATGGAGAGGGGTTTATTATTAAACCTTGTAGCAGTGTTCATACCTTTGGGATGAAGTATTCGATTGATGTCCTATTTGTGGATAAAAATCATAAAATTATTAAAAAAAATGAAAATATGCAGCCAGGGCAGGTAAGTATGGCTTTTGGCAGTAGTTATGTCATTGAATTGCCCGCTGGTACGATTGGTCAAACAGAATGTATGATTGGTGATGAAATTAAGCTATAAAAGGACGCAGAGCGTCCTTTTTCTCTATCATTTTTAACTTTGGTTAGGGTATAATAAGCAAGTGAAAAGTAGTAATTTGTAAAGGAGGGTAATCGTCTTGCGCTATAAGCAAACAGAAACCCCTTTGCTCGCAGCCATGCAGTGTTATGTACAAGATATTAAGGTTCCTTTCCATACGCCAGGCCATAAGCAAGGGAAAGGTATGCATGCTGCCCT